>NZ_DALYOQ010000068.1:0-27316 GCF_031974595.1 Pantoea sp. CTOTU46764
CGCCGGCCAGCGGCGCGGTGCCGGAGATCGCGCCTTTGGCGTGGAAAACCGGGACCAGCTACGGCTATCGCGATGCATGGACGATTGGTATCACGCCGCGCTATCTGATTGGCGTGTGGGTTGGGCGACCGGATGCGACACCGGTCGCCGGGCAATTTGGTTTTGCTTCGGCGGTACCGGTAATGAATCAGGTCAATAATCTGCTGGCTGGCCATATGCCAGTGAACGGTGCGCCGCGCGATCCGCGCCCGCAAGCGGTCAGCGCCATGAGCATTTGCTGGCCTGGCGGTCAGCCGTTGCCCCTCGGCGACGAGAACTGTCGTCAACGTCGTCAGAGTTGGGTATTGAATCAAACCGTGCCGCCAACGCTGCTGGCGCCGAGGCAGGAAGGCGTTAATGGTTTGCGCCAGCGCTACTGGCAGAACAGCCGGGGATTACGCGTGGCGGCCGATTGCCCGGATGCACAAAGTCACGAGCGCCTGATGTGGCCGCTGCCGCTGGAACCCTGGCTGCCGGTTGCTGAACGCCGTGCGCAGCGCTTGCCACCGATCGATCCCGCTTGTCCGCCGCTCAATCAGGGGAACGCGCCGCCGATGGTGATTACCGGTGTGATCAACGGCCAGCGCGTGCAACCGCTGCCGGGCAAAGTGGTACTGGTGATGCCGGTCGCGGTGCAGGGCGGACAAGGTGAGCAGCGCTGGTGGTTTTTAAACGGGCAGCCACTGGAGCGGGACGCGAATAATAAGAGTGCGGCGCTGGTGCTGGATGAGCCGGGCAGTTATCAACTGGTGGTGATGGATGAAGCGGGGCAACTCGCATCGGTGTCATTTATCCGCGGTTGAGTGCATGGATATGGCATACTTTTTGCCTGCGCGCCCCGACAAAAATCAATTATTTTCAATAATTCCGCAAATCGCTAATAGGCAACGCGCTGTGATATCCCTATAATCGGCGCGTTTTCTTACCGGGAGGAGCTCCCGGATTCTTCAGGATGCTAACTAGAGGTCAACATGGCAATCGAACGTACTTTCTCAATCGTGAAACCAAACGCCGTCGCTAAGAACGTGATTGGTGCAATCTATAACCGTTTTGAAAGCGCGGGCTTCAAAATCGTTGGCGCAAAAATGCTGCACCTGACCAAAGAGCAGGCTGAAGGCTTCTACGCTGAGCACAAAGGCCGTCCATTCTTTGATGGTCTGGTTGAATTCATGACTTCTGGTCCAGTTGTGGTTTCTGTACTGGAAGGCGAAAACGCCGTTCAGCGTCACCGCGATCTGATGGGTGCAACTAACCCAGACAACGCGCTGGCAGGTACTCTGCGTGCGGATTACGCGGACAGCTTCACCGAGAACGCAACCCACGGTTCTGACTCTGCTGAATCTGCAGCACGCGAAATCGCGTACTTCTTCGCAGAAAACGAAGTCTGCCCACGCACTCGCTAAATGCGTTGATCGCCCAAGCGGACACGCGTCTTTACAGCTGTTCAACATCTGTGAAACGGTTCCCCTGGCATCATGCAGCAGATGTAGTACAATTATGCGCCCTTGTTGAGCCCGCCTCAGCGAGGGCGCTGTTTTTTTCCTACTATTAACCAGAGCCGTAACGTGTAACAACGAGGCCAGAGAACATTATGTCCGAACAGATTGTGACGCCGTCGTCCGCTTCCCCCGTGGTTGTTTCCCCAAAAAACGAAAAAATTAACCTGCTGGATCTTAACCGTCAGCAGATGCGTGAATTCTTTCTTGAGATGGGCGAAAAGCCGTTCCGTGCCGATCAGGTCATGAAGTGGATGTATCACTACTGCTGCGATGATTTCGAGCAGATGACCGACATCAACAAAGTGCTGCGCGGTAAGCTGATGCAGCGCGCTGAAATCCGTGCGCCGGAAGTGGCGGAAGAGATGCGTTCCACCGATGGCACCATTAAATGGGCGATTCGCGTGGGCGACCAGCTGGTTGAAACCGTCTATATCCCTGAAGCGGATCGCGCAACCTTGTGCGTCTCTTCGCAGGTAGGCTGTGCGCTTGAGTGCAAATTCTGTTCGACGGCGCAGCAGGGCTTTAACCGCAACCTGCGCGTATCAGAAATTATCGGCCAGGTATGGCGCGCCGCGAAAATCATCGGTGCCGCGAAAATTACCGGTCAGCGTCCGATCACCAACGTGGTGATGATGGGCATGGGCGAGCCGCTGCTGAACCTGAACAATGTGGTACCAGCAATGGACATCATGCTGGACGACTTCGGTTTCGGCCTGTCAAAACGTCGCGTTACGCTCTCCACTTCGGGTGTAGTGCCGGCGCTGGATAAGCTGGGCGACATGATCGACGTAGCGCTGGCAATTTCGCTGCACGCGCCGAACGATGCCATTCGTGACGAGATCGTGCCGATCAACAAAAAGTACAACATCGAGACTTTCCTTGCGGCGGTAAAACGCTACATCGGCAAGTCCAACGCCAATCAGGGCCGTGTCACCATTGAGTACGTGATGTTGGATCACGTCAATGACAGCACCGACAACGCGCATGAACTGGCGGCACTGCTGAAAGAGACGCCGTGCAAAATCAACCTGATTCCATGGAACCCGTTCCCCGGCGCGCCGTATGGCCGTAGCTCTAACAGCCGTATCGATCGCTTCTCCAAAGTCCTGATGGATTACGGTTTCACCACCATCGTGCGTAAAACCCGTGGTGACGATATCGACGCCGCGTGTGGTCAGCTGGCGGGCGATGTGATCGACCGTACCAAGCGTACGCTGCGTAAGAAAATGGCGGGCGAAGCCATCTCTGTGAAGGCGCTCTGAAAGCCAGCGCCTGCTGATATTCACCGGGCGTAACTCATGTCAGTCTCTCCGCATATTTTTTATGGAGAGACTGAAATGCGTAAAGGATTACCCGTAGCGATTCTGGCTGGCTTTGTTGTAACCGGTTGTGTCAATCATCCCGCTAGGCAAAGCGCAGCGGATATTCGTTTGCAGCTCGGATTGCATTACCTGGCGGTGAAGGATTATGCCGCTGCACAGCGCAATTTATTGCGTGCTCAGCAGGCAGCGCCGAAAGATTATCGCGTCCCGTTGGCCCTTGCTCGGGTGGCACAGGCGCAGCAGAACAGCGCACAAACCCGCTGGCACTATCAGCGGGCGCAGCAGTTAGCGCCGCTGAATGGTTATGTGGCTAACAATTACGGTGCGTTTCTCTGCGGTTTAAGGCAGTATGACGAAGCGCATCAACAGTTTAAGCTGGCCATTGAGGCGCAGGAAATCGATGCTCGTCAGGATGCAT
This sequence comes from Pantoea sp. CTOTU46764, assembly GCF_031974595.1. NCBI lineage: Bacteria > Pseudomonadati > Pseudomonadota > Gammaproteobacteria > Enterobacterales > Erwiniaceae > Pantoea > Pantoea sp. CTOTU46764. Next base: position 3,279 of record NZ_DALYOQ010000068.1, read on the forward strand.
TCCTGTTTTCGGGCTATTGTTACCTGCAGGCTGATGAGAGTGCCGCAGCGCGCGAGCAGTTAGGTTACGCGCTGGATGCCGCACCGGAGCAGGGCAGTCAACTGCTAAGGGAAGTGGAAAGGCGGCTTGAACAGCAGGAACAGCAGTCGGTTCCGCTGCTTTTAGAAGTGTACCATCAGCGTTTGCCGGCAACGGCAGAGAGCCTGTGGTTACAGATACGTTTCGCCGCGCAACAGGGAAACGCTGCTGACGTTACACGTTATGGCGACCGGTTGGCGCGAAGTTTTCCACAATCGATACAGTACCAGCGTTATTTAGCTAATGAATACTGAAGCCACTCAAGAGAATTCTGCAGTACATTCCACAGGTGAACGCCTGCGTCTGGCCCGTGAGCAGATGGGGCTGACCCAGCAAAACGTCGCTGAGCGCCTGTGCCTGAAACTTACTACCGTGCGTGATATTGAAGAGGATAAGTCACCTGCTGATTTAGCCTCGACATTCCTGCGCGGTTACATTCGCTCCTATGCCCGTCTGGTGCATGTGCCGGAAGATGACCTGCTGCCGATGATGGCAAAACAGGCTCCGGTGCGCGCGGCCAAGATCGAGCCAATGCAGAGCTTCTCATTGGGTAAGCGTCGTAAAAAGCGCGATGGCTGGCTGATGATCTTCACCTGGTTGGTGATTTTTGTCGTAGTCGGTTTAACCGGTGCGTGGTGGTGGCAGAACCATAAAGCGTCCCAGGCTGATTTGGTGTCGATGGCCGATCAAAACGGCAGCGGCGACAATAGCCAGTCGATTCCATTGGGCGACAACAGCACCGACAGCAATGCCGATGCAGATACCAACGCAGCCGGTACGCCAATTGATAACGGTGCTGGCGCTGTCGCCACGCCGGAAAGTAACACCGCCGCACCTGCGGCGAGCACTAGCACTCCAGCGCAAACCAACGGCAGCGACAACGCCGTGGTTTCGCCGAGCCAGGCACCAATTGATACGGCGCCGCCAGCGGCGACGTCTCCGGCGCCAGCGAACAGCGTTCCTGCCGGCCAGATGCCTACCGGAAATGCGGCTGTCAGCCAACCGGCAGGCGATCCGAATGCCATCGTGATGAACTTCAAAGCCGATTGCTGGCTGGAAGTCAGCGATGCGACCGGCAAGAAGTTGTTCAGCGGTCTGCAACGTAGCGGCGGTAAGCTGAGTTTGTCCGGAACGGCTCCGTATCGTCTGAAAATTGGCGCACCAGGTGCGGTTGACGTGCAATATCAGAATCAGCCCGTTGATTTAAGTCGTTTTATCCGTAATAACCAGGTTGCCCGTCTGACGCTGGGTGCGCAATAACGCGCAGCGCGCTTTCCGGGTAATTGTGGAGAGAGAATATGCATAACGAAGCACCCATTATCCGTCGCAAATCAACACGGATTTACGTCGGCAAGGTGCCAGTTGGCGATGGCGCGCCCATCGCCGTTCAGTCAATGACCAACACCCGCACCACTGATGTGGACGCCACCGTTAACCAGATTCGCCAGCTTGAGCGCGTCGGGGTTGATATCGTGCGCGTCTCTGTTCCTACGATGGATGCGGCTGAAGCCTTCAAACTGATTAAGCAACAGGTCAACGTGCCGCTGGTAGCGGACATTCACTTTGACTATCGCATCGCACTAAAAGTCGCTGAATATGGCGTGGATTGTCTGCGTATCAATCCAGGCAACATCGGCAACAATGAGCGTATCCGCCAGGTGGTGGATTGTGCGCGTCATTACAATATTCCGATCCGCATCGGCGTGAATGCCGGTTCGCTGGAAAAAGATCTGCAGGAAAAATACGGCGAGCCCACGCCGCAGGCGCTACTCGAATCCGCGATGCGCCATGTGGATCATCTCGATCGCCTCAACTTTGATCAGTTCAAAGTGAGCGTCAAAGCCTCCGACGTGTTCCTTGCCGTTGAGTCCTATCGTCTGCTGGCGAAAGCCATCGATCAACCGCTGCACCTCGGTATCACCGAAGCGGGCGGCGCGCGTGCGGGTTCAGTGAAATCGGCGATCGGTTTAGGTTTACTGCTGGCCGAAGGCATTGGCGATACGCTGCGTATTTCGCTGGCGGCCGATCCGGTTGAAGAAGTCAAAGTCGGCTACGACATCCTCAAATCTCTGCGCATTCGTTCGCGCGGCATCAACTTTATCGCCTGTCCGACCTGTTCGCGTCAGGAGTTTGATGTCATCGGCACGGTGAATGCGTTGGAAGAGCGTCTGGAAGACATCATCACGCCGATGGATATTTCCATTATCGGATGCGTGGTGAACGGTCCGGGGGAAGCGACAGTGTCTACTCTTGGCGTGACCGGTGGCGCCAAGAAAAGCGGCTTCTATGAAGATGGTGTGCGCCAACGTGATCGTCTCGATAACAACGACATGATCGACCAGCTGGAAGCGCGTATTCGCGCCAAGGCCAGCATGCTGGATGAAAGCCGCCGCATCAACGTGCAGCAGCTGGAAAAATAATCGTGGTGCGCGCCTGTCGCGTGCCAGTTTGTGATTGAACCTGTGCGGTTTCATCCTCATAAGGTATGATGCCGCTCAGGTTTTTTTGTCTTAAAGAGATTCTAACGTGGCGAAGAATATTCAAGCGATTCGCGGGATGAACGATTACCTGCCGGCGGATACCGCGATTTGGCAGCGTATTGAAGGCACCCTGAAGCAGGTGCTGGCCAGTTATGGTTACAGTGAAATCCGTCTGCCAATCGTTGAGCACACCCCGTTGTTCAGCCGCGCGATCGGTGAAGTCACCGACGTGGTTGAGAAAGAGATGTACACCTTTGAAGACCGCAACGGCGAAAGCCTGACGCTGCGTCCGGAAGGTACCGCAGGTTGCGTACGCGCCGGTATTGAGCACGGCCTGCTGTACAACCAGGAACAGCGTTTGTGGTACACCGGCCCGATGTTCCGCTACGAGCGTCCGCAGAAAGGTCGTTATCGTCAGTTCCACCAGATGGGTGTGGAAGTCTTTGGTCTGCAAGGCCCGGACGTGGATGCTGAGCTGATTATGATGACCGCGCGCTGGTGGAAAGCGTTAGGTATCGCCGAACACGTTGAGCTGGAACTGAACTCTATCGGTTCGCTGGACGCGCGCGCCAACTATCGCAGCGCGCTGGTGGCGTTCCTGGAGCAACATCAGGACGTACTCGACGAAGATTGCAAACGCCGCATGTACACCAATCCACTGCGCGTGCTCGACAGCAAAAATCCTGACATCCAGAAACTGTTAAATGATGCGCCAACGCTGGGCGAGTTCCTTGATGAGGAGTCGCGCGAGCACTTCAGCGGGCTGTGCGCCTTGCTGGACGACGCGGGCATTAAATATCGTATCAACCAGCGCCTGGTGCGCGGCCTCGATTACTACAACCGTACCGTGTTTGAATGGGTGACCAGCAGCCTCGGTTCGCAGGGCACCGTATGCGGTGGCGGACGTTACGATGGTTTAGTTGAGCAGTTGGGTGGCCGTGCCACGCCAGCGGTCGGTTTTGCCATGGGTATGGAGCGTTTGGTGTTGCTGGTGCAAGCGGTTAATCCAGAATTTGAACCGACGCGCATTGTTGATGTCTATGTTATCGCTTCGGGGCAGGGCGTTCAGTCCGCCGCGATGCAACTGGCGGAAAAACTGCGTGATGCTGATCCGGCATTGAAGCTGATGACCAACTTCGGTGGCGGTAACTTCAAGAAGCAGTTTGGACGTGCAGACAAGTGGGGCGCACGCATTGCGCTGGTGCTGGGCGAAGATGAAGTGAAAGCGGGCCAGGTTGTGGTGAAAGACTTGCGTACTGGCGATCAACAGACGCTGGCTCAGAGCGACGCCGCTGCGACGTTGCGCACGCTGCTGCAGTAAGCGCAGCACTGCAACAGCCATTTTAAAGAGAGGGATTGCGTGGAAGTTTACAGCAACGAAAACGAACAAGTTGACGCGCTGCGTCAGTTCTTTGCCAACAATGGCAAATTCCTGGCCGTTGGCGTAATCATCGGTATCGCTGCGCTGGGTGGCTGGCGTTTCTGGTCCAGCCATCAGGAAGGAACCGATAAAGCGGCATCAGCAGAATATCAACAGCTGACCAGCGCGATGCAGGCGGACAAGCCGGATTCGCTGCAAGCGGTCGCCACTTTCGCCAGCGAAAACAACAACACCTACGGTGCGTTAGCGTCGCTGGATCTGGCGAAGCAGTATGTTGAAACCAATCAGCTCGATAAAGCGATCACTCTGTTACAGAGTGGGCTGAAAGATACCAAAGATGCCAATCTGCAGGCGGTGATTAACCTGCGTCTGGCACGCATTCAGTTGCAGCAAAGCCAGGCCGATGCCGCACTTTCTACCCTTAACAATGTTAAAGGTGATGGCTGGACAGCCATTGTGGCGGACATTCGTGGCGAAGCACTGCTGAGCAAAGGCGATAAGCAGGGCGCACGTGATGCCTGGAGCAAAGGTGCTGAATCGCAGGCCTCTCCTGCGCTGAAGCAAATGCTGCAGATGAAGATGAATAACTTAAGTTAAGCCAGTCAAGAGAGCGCACATGGAATTACGTAAATACCTGCTGCCAGGGCTGATTTCAGTCACTCTGCTCAGCGGTTGCTCGCTGTTCAGCGGCGAAGAAGATGTAGTAAAAATGGCCCCGCTGCCTAAAGTGGAAAACCAGTTTACGCCGCAGACCGCGTGGAGCACCTCAGTCGGCGACGGCGTTGGTGATTTCTATTCCAATCTGCATCCAGCCTGGCTGGACGGTACCGTGTATGCTGCGGATCGTTTTGGTGTGGTTAAAGCGCTTGATGCCAGCAATGGTAAAGAGAAGTGGAAAGTTGATCTCTCTGAGAAAACCGGCTTCTTCTCGAAAAACATCTCGGCACTGCTTTCTGGAGGCGTAACGGCCAGCGGCGATCGCATCTACATCGGTAGCGAACGTGGTCAGGTATTTGCGTTGAATACCAGCGATGGTGGCATTGCCTGGCAGACCAAGGTCGCCGGTGAAGCGCTGTCGCGTCCGGTAGTGAGCGACGGTTTAGTGCTGATCCACACCAGCAACGGTATGCTGCAAGGTCTTGATCAGAGCACTGGCGTAATCAAATGGACCGTCAACCTCGATATGCCTGCGCTGTCACTGCGCGGTGAATCGGCTCCGACCGTGGCCTTTGGTGGCGCAATCGTCGGTGGCGACAATGGCCGCGTGAGCGCAGTCATCGTCAACCAAGGTCAGCTGATTTGGCAGCAGCGTATTTCGCAGCCAAGCGGCGCAACGGAAATCGATCGCCTGAGCGACGTCGATACCACGCCAGTCGTGGTAAACGGTGTGATTTATGCACTAGCGTATAACGGTAACCTTACCGCGCTGGAACTGCGTTCTGGTCAGGTTCTGTGGAAACGTGAGATTGGCGGCGTGAAAGACATGGTGGTGGATGCGGGTCGTATCTATCTGGTCGATCAGGATGACCGCGTGATTGCCCTGAATGCTGACGGTGGCGTAGCCATCTGGCGTCAAAGCGATCTGCTACATCGTAATCTGACCTCACCGGTGCTGTTCAACGGTTATCTGGTGGTGGGCGATAGCGAAGGTTATCTGCACTGGATCAACACCCTTGACGGCCGCTTCGTGGCGCAGCAGAAACTGGACAGCGATGGCTTCCAGACTGAACCGGTTGTCGCCGGTGACAAGCTGCTGATCCAGGCGAAAGGCGGAGAAGTTTACGCCATCACCCGTTAAGGATTTGGCTCTGCGGGAACGCGTTTCCCGCTCGCTTACACGGCTCCTGATTCGTCAGGGGCCGTTTCGTTTTTAGTCAGGCATGGTATTCTTTGCGCCTTCAGCCTGACGCCTGGCGTCAAATGTCGTTATAATCACTCCATTCGGGCGAATTATTTTAAAAACTGAGGCAAGTGTTATGGTACCTGTGGTCGCGCTGGTTGGGCGTCCCAATGTGGGAAAATCTACGCTATTTAACCGTTTAACACGCACACGTGATGCGCTGGTGGCGGATTTTCCTGGACTGACTCGCGATCGCAAATATGGTCGCGCCGAAGTGGAAGGGCGCGAATTCATTGTTATTGATACCGGCGGTATTGATGGCACCGAAGAGGGCGTAGAAAACCGCATGGCGGAGCAGTCGCTGCTGGCGATTGAAGAAGCCGATGTGGTGCTGTTTATGGTGGATGCGCGCGCGGGCGTAATGCCGGCGGATCAGCAAATCGCTAATCATCTGCGTGCGCGTGAGAAAGCCACCTTTGTTGTCGCCAACAAAACTGACGGTATTGACCCGGAAGCGGCGGTGCTGGATTTCTATGCGCTGGGCTTAGGCGAGATTCACGCCATTGCAGCTTCGCATGGCCGCGGCGTTAACAGCCTGCTGGAAACCGCACTGTTGCCGTGGATGGAAGAAATCGTTCCAGAAGTCGAGCTCACTGAAGAAGAAGAGAACGCTGCTTATTGGGCCGATTTAGAAGAAGAGAGTGAGAAGGCGCTGGAGGAAGAGGAAGAAGAAGACTTCGACCCAACCACACTGCCAATCAAACTCGCCATCGTCGGCCGCCCCAACGTGGGTAAGTCAACGCTGACTAACCGTATTCTTGGCGAAGATCGTGTCGTGGTCTTCGACATGCCTGGCACCACGCGCGACAGCATCTATATTCCGATGGAACGTGATGGACGTGAGTATGTCCTGATTGATACCGCTGGCGTACGTAAGCGCGGTAAAATCACCGAAACCGTCGAGAAATTCTCGGTTATTAAAACGTTGCAAGCGATCGAAGACGCTAACGTTGTTATGCTGGTGATTGATGCGCGTGCCGGAATTTCCGATCAGGATCTGTCGCTGCTTGGCTTCATCCTGAATAGTGGGCGCTCACTGGTGATCGTGGTCAACAAATGGGATGGCATGACGCAGGAAGCCAGAGATGAAGTCAAAGAGATGTTGGACTTCCGCCTGGGCTTTATCGATTTTGCGCGCATCCACTTCATTTCAGCCCTGCACGGCAGCGGCGTCGGTAACCTGTTCGAATCGGTGACCGAAGCCTACGACTGCTCCACCAAACGTGTGGGCACCGCCATGTTGACGCGCATCATGACCATGGCCGCCGACGATCACCAGCCGCCATTGGTGCGTGGTCGCCGCGTGAAGCTGAAGTATGCGCACGCCGGTGGTTATAACCCGCCCATCGTGGTGATTCACGGTAACCAGGTGAAAGATCTGGCCGATTCCTATAAACGTTACCTGATGAACTACTTCCGTCGTTCACTCAACGTGATGGGTACGCCGATTCGCATTCAGTTCAAAGAGGGCGATAACCCGTACGCGGGCAAACGCAACCTTTTGACGCCAACGCAGCAGCGTAAACGTCAGCGTCTGATGTCGCATCTGAAGAAGAACAAGCGTTAAGAGATGAAAAGGGCCCAGCAGGGCCCTTTTTTTATGAACCTGTACGCGTAGGGGCGCCATTCATGGCGATCGGTGCGCACCACGCAGAGGACAATTGATGAATTTTTCCTGCCCAGCCTGTCAGCAATGACTCACTCACAATGAAACCGGTTTTGACTGCCCCAACTGTGAACGTCATTTCGCACACATCGCCTCATGCCCGGATTGCCACCAGCCGTTGCAGGTGCTGAAAGCCTGCGGTGCGGTGGACTACTTCTGCCAGCACGGCGACGGCCTAATTTCCAAAATACGTGTCGAATTCATCCCTGACTTAACGTCGCAATAATAAAAGTCACGATACGCCGTCATATTTATGAATAGCTTACGGCTGGATTTGTAGCAAAAATGCTATTAACCAGTGACTGCCGCGTTATGGATATTCACTTTTTATTGTACCAGGTGGTACAATCCTGCCGCCTTGTAGCGAGAATCACTCTCACCTGCGTTGTGTCCTCGCTCACAAGCGCCGAATCACGGGCATTGCACCCGTACCAATAGATATAAAATAAAGCGTAACGGAATTATTCCTGTCTCCCGCTGCGGCTGGAGCCTTGTTATCGGCTGCCACAGATTTACTGGCGCCAGCGCTTTATTTTTTCAGGAGAGTTTTTGTTATGGCAGAAAATTCCGCTCGTCCCGGCAAAGGGCTGAGCATCTGGTCCGTACTGTTTGGCCTGGTCCTGCTGGCTATCGGTTTGTTCTTCGCTATCGGCGGCGGCAAGCTGGTTGCGCTCGGCGGTAGCTGGTACTTCCTCATCGCCGGTATCGTCATGCTGCTGTCGGCCATTCAGTTCTTCCGTCGCAAATCATCCGCCGTCACCCTGTTTATTCTGGTGTTCGCTGGCACGTTGATTTGGTCACTGTTTGATGCAGGCTTGCATTTCTGGCCGCTGGTATCACGTTTGATGGTGCCGGCCGGTTTGATGCTGTTTGCATTCCTCACCTGGCCAGCCCTGCGTAAAAGCGAAGGCAAAAGCTCTCTGGCGAAAGCCTCTTATGTGCTCTCTGCGGTGATCGCGGTGGGCATGGTGGCGACCTTCGTGCAGATGTTCCAGCCGCATCCTACCGTGGCGTTTGACGGTAAACAGCTGCCGTTAATTCCGGTCGATAAAGCAAAACCTCAGCAAGACTGGAGTAGCTACGGCCGTACGCCGGGTGGCGACCGCTTCGCTGCCATCGATCAGATCACGCGTGACAATGTAAAAGACTTGCAGGTCGCCTGGACTTTCCACACCGGTGATACGCCGATCAGTCCAACCGGTAACGGTGCGGAAGATCAGCAAACGCCATTGCAGGTGGGCAACACGCTGTTCCTGTGCACCCCGCATAACAATGTGATTGCGGTTGCCGCAGACAGCGGTAAGGAAATCTGGAAACGCGAAATCAATGCGCAGGCAGAAGTATGGAACCGCTGCCGTGGCTTAGCTTATTTCGATGCGACTAAACCGCTGCAGCAGCCAACCGAGCCGGGTTCAACGCCGGTTACTGCCGCTGTGCTGCCTGCTGGCGATACCTGTCAGCGTCGTATTCTGATGAACACCATTGATGCGCGTCTGATTGCTATCAACGCCGACAACGGTGAGCTGTGCGACACCTTCGGTACGCACGGTGTGGTTGACCTGAAAACCGGTCTCGGCAGTGCGCCAGATCCGCAATATCAGCTGACGTCACCGCCAGCGATGGCCGGTACCACTGTTGTTGTGGGTGGTCGTGTCGCCGATAACGTACAGACCGACATGCCTGGCGGCGTGCTGCGTGGTTTTGACGTTATCACTGGTCAGATGCGCTGGGCGTTTGACCCAGGCAACGACGACCCAAATGCGGTGCTGATGCCGGGTAAAAATTACACCCGCAGTACGCCAAACTCGTGGGCGCCAATGTCTTACGATCCGGCAATGAACACCGTGTTCCTGCCGATGGGTAGCTCGTCAGTGGATCTGTGGGGTGCGAACCGTACCAAACTGGATCACACTTACGGCGCATCAATTCTGGCGTTGGATGCCACCACCGGTAAGCAGAAGTGGGTTTATCAGACCGTGCATAACGATCTGTGGGACTTTGACCTGCCAATGCAGCCGAGCCTGGTCGACTTCCCGATGAAGGATGGCACCAACAAGCCAGCCGTGGTTATCGGCGCGAAAACCGGCATGATTTGGGTGCTGGACCGCCTGACCGGCAAGCCTTTGACCAAAGTTGAAGAGCTGCCGATGCCGCAGGGTCACATCCCGAACGAGCAGTACACCAAAACTCAGCCGCACTCAGTGGAAATGCCAAACATCGGCAACCAAAAAATGAGTGAGTCGGATATGTGGGGCGCAACGCCGTTTGATCAGTTGGCGTGCCGTATTGCCTTTAAGGGCATGCGTTACGATGGTCTGTTCACCGTGCCGGATACTGATAAATCCCTCAGCTTCCCAGGTTCGCTGGGCGGTATGAACTGGGGCGGTATCTCGTTTGACCCGAACAACCAATACATGTTCGTTAACGACATGCGTCTCGGCCTGTGGGTACAGATGATCCCACAAGACACCAGCAAAACGGCGGCCAGCAACGGTGGCGAAGCCATTAACACCGGTATGGGTGCGGTTCCGCTGAAAGGCACGCCGTACGCGGTTAACAAAAACCGCTTCATGTCGCCGCTGGGCATTCCGTGCCAGGCTCCGCCGTTCGGTACGCTGTCGGCGATTGACATGAAAACCCGTCAGATCGTGTGGCAGGTGCCGGTTGGTACCGTTGAAGATACCGGTCCGTTTGGTATCAAAATGCGCGCGAAAATGCCAATTGGTATGCCGACCTTAGGCGGCACGCTGGCAACGCAGGGCGGCCTGGTGTTCATCGCCGGTACGCAGGATTACTATCTGCGCGCTTTCGATAGCTCAACCGGTAAAGAAGTGTGGAAAGCACGTCTGCCAGTTGGCAGCCAGGGCGGTCCAATCAGCTACGTTTCGCCGAAAACCGGCAAACAGTACATCCTGATCTCCGCAGGCGGCGCACGTCAGTCGCCAGACCGTGGTGATTACGTGATTGCTTACGCGCTGCCAGACAGCAAGTAAGCTCGCAAGATGAGAAAGGCCGACATCATGATGTCGGCCTTTTTTTTTAACCATCCGTGGCAGAACACTTCCTTTAAGGCACCTTAATTACTGCTGCTTGGAAGGGCGGCGGCTTTTTTGACCTCCTTTTCTTCCAGCTTCCCTGGCTCTTTCAGGATCATTTCTGAAATTACCCCCGCTGACTTTGCCGCCAGCGCTACCTGCTTCCCTGGCGCGCTCCGGGTCCTCTGCAAAGTTCCCGGCACCACCTCGTTGCTTTTTTTGTGTCATAGCAGAGACCTCATCTAAGAGTATTTTCTTCGACGTGGACTAGCTAGCCACATAATGAGTATAGTCAATCAGTTATGCTCTGCCTTGAGAGACCTCTGATAACCTATTCGCCGTCTCGCCACAGCGATTGCAGCTCGGGGGGGGCCAATTGTTCGGGGATTAAAATCACTAAGCTTGCCGCTTCACGATGTGTGGTGTAAGAGATTTGAATGCGGTAATAGCGCTGATCGCCGCGACCCATATTTGCCGCCTGATCTTCCGGTTCGCCCAGCGGCATCGCCTGTTCCAGCACCTCGCAGACGCGCTGCTTTTGCGGTTCTGGCAGTTCCGCCAGCGCAAAGCGCCGCTCGCCGCGCAGTTTAGGAATAAAAGCGATACCACCTTCACGCGCCAGCTCGATGATGGCGTCATCGGTCAGTTGGATGTCCATGCTACGCCTACCTGCTGCCAGGCGGATTGGATCTTCTCCGCCACTGAATTGTTGAACCGCTGTTTTGCGTGCTGCACGGTAAAGTGTGCAAAGGTGCTAAAATCGGCATCCTGCGGCAGCGTTTTGTCGCACAGCGTATCGTACCAGGCTTGACCCGCCTGTTCCCACGCGAAGCCGCCCAGCGCTTTAGCGGCGAGATAGAAGGCGCGATTGGGAATGCCCGAGTTGAGATGTACGCCGCCGTTGTCGTCACGCGTTTCGATGTAGTGAGCCATGTCGGCGGGTTGCGGATCTTTGCCCAGCACTGGATCGTCGTATGCGGTACCCGGTGCTGACATTGATCGCAATCCGCGCCCATTAATGCCCTGCGCCAGCAAACCTTCACCGATAATCCAGTCGGCCTGATCGGCGCTCTGCTTGAGGTGGAATTGCTTTACCAGCGAGCCAAACACGTCAGACATCGATTCGTTCAGCGCACCTGCCTGCTGAAAATAGATCAATCCCGCTTCGGTTTCCGTCACGCCGTGCGTCAGCTCGTGTGCCACCACATCCAGCGCGATGGTGAAGCGATTAAAAATCTCACCGTCGCCGTCACCAAACACCATCTGCTGACCGTTCCAGAAGGCGTTCTGGTACTCCTTGCCGTAATGCACGGTGCCATCGAGCTTGAGCCCTTTGTTGTCCAGCGAGTTGCGTTGATAAGTTTGCCAAAAGAAATCGTAAGTAATGCCGAGATAGTTCCATGCCTCTTCAGCTGCGACGTCACCATTTCCCGGCTGACCTTCGCCGCGCACCAACGTGCCGGGCAGATTTTGTGTTCCTTCGGCGTCGTAGATAGCCCGCAGCACCGTGCCAGGCTGCGCGGTGGCGCTGCTTGCCGGTTTCGCATTGTGTTCGCCCATTAAGTGCTGGACATGGGTGAGGGTGCGGCGCGCGTAGTCTTGTTGCGCGCCGGAGCAGTTATCAATGATATTGCGCAGAATGTAAGGGGGAATAACGCAGTAAGACATACCAATCTCCCTGGCTCTTTAACGAATGTGCCAGAAAGTATAGTTTTCATACTATGAACGTGCTTTGCGACTCCGGGATTTCTGCGGTTCGAGGGCGGTAACCTGGCTTTCCACCCAGCCATCGTCCAGCCGGGTGCGCAGCAAGTCGCCTTTGCTCAGCTGTTGGGTTTTCTTCACCACCTGACCTTGGGTGTCGGTAGTGACGCTAAAACCACGCGCCAGCGTCGCCAGCGGGCTCACGCCTTCAAGCTGTGCCGCCAGCGTGCCAAAGCGCTGACGATTGTGATTGAGCTGCTTCTCCATGCCCTGCTGTAAGCGATAGTGCCATTGCTGGAGCTGCTGCTGAGCGCGCAGAATACGTCCCTGCGGCTGCTGGGCATTGAGGCGTTGCAGCAGGCGATCCTGCTGACGATTGGCCACACGCATGCGCTGGTCCATTGCTTCACCGAGACGGCGCTGCAGCTGGAAGAGCGCGGTTTGCTGGCGTGCCAGACGCAGCTGTGGATGCTGCTGCTGCAAGCGGTGCTGAATGCGCGTGAAACGACGCTGCTGCTGAGCCAGATAGAAATCCATCGCCATCTCCATGCGCTGCTGCTGCGACTGCAAACGGCGCAACAGTTCAAGCTGATTACGGCTCACCAATTCTGCCGCAGCAGACGGCGTCGGCGCACGTAAATCCGCTACGAAGTCAGCGATAGTGACATCGGTTTCATGCCCAACGGCGCTGACAATCGGCAGGCGGCTGGCAAAAATCGCCCGCGCCACACGCTCGTCATTGAAGCTCCACAAATCTTCCAGTGAACCGCCGCCACGACCGACAATCAGCACGTCACACTCATCGCGCTGGTTAGCCAGCTCAATGGCACGCACAATACCAGCCGGCGCATCCACGCCTTGCACCGCGGTGGGATAGATAATCACCGGCAGTGAAGGATCGCGTCGATGCAGCACGCGCAGCACGTCGTGCAGCGCCGCGCCGGTGGCGGAGGTAATCACGCCCACCTGACGCGCCGGATCCGGCAGCGGCTGTTTAAACTGTTGATCGAATAAGCCTTCCGCGGCTAAACGCGCTTTCAGCTGTTCAAATTGCTGCTGCAGCAAGCCTTCACCGGCCGGATGCATGCTTTCGATAATCAGCTGATAATCGCCGCGCGGCTCATACAGCGTGATGCTGGCGCGCACTAACACTTGCTGGCCATGTTGAGGACGGAAGGTGACGCGACGATTGCTGTTGCGGAACATTGCGCAGCGCACTTGTGCGCCATCATCCTTCAACGTGAAGTACCAATGACCGGAAGAGGGCTGAGTGAAATTTGAAATTTCAGCACTGAGCCACACCAGGCCCATCTCATTTTCCAGCAGTTGGCGCACCGTGGTGTTCAGGCGGCTGACGGTAAAAATATTGGCGGTTGGCGGTAGCGACATGTGATGTAGATCAAATTTTAAATCAGAGGGTTAATCAACTGATACTACATTGCTTGCCCTGAGGATCAAGACTTTTTCTGAAAAAACACTGGAGGCAATCGGTTTCGGCCTGTATAATGCCGCGGCAATATTTTATCTGTTTTAATCGCCCCCAGGTGGAGATATTGCAATGTTAAGAATCGCTAAAGAAGCCCTCACATTTGACGACGTTCTGCTCGTTCCCGCTCACTCCACTGTCTTACCGAACACCGCTGATCTCAGCACTCAACTGACGAAAAACATCCGTCTTAACATCCCAATGCTCTCTGCTGCCATGGACACCGTGACCGAAGCCGGTCTGGCCATTGCGCTGGCGCAGGAAGGGGGGTTGGGCTTTATTCACAAAAACATGTCAATTGAGCGCCAGGCAGACGAAGTTCGTAAGGTGAAAAAACACGAAAGCGGCGTAGTTACCGATCCGCAAACCGTGCTGCCAACCACCGCGCTAGCGGCGGTGAAAGAGCTGACCGAACGTAACGGTTTCGCCGGTTATCCGGTAGTGAACACCGAGAACGAGTTGGTGGGCATCATCACTGGCCGTGACGTGCGTTTTGTTACCGACCTGACGTTGCCGGTTTCTGCAGTGATGACCCCGAAGGAGCGTCTGGTCACGGTGAAAGAGGGTGAAGCACGCGAAGTTGTGCTGCACAAAATGCATGAAAAACGCGTTGAGAAAGCGCTGGTTGTTGATGACAGCTTCCACCTGCTGGGCATGATCACCGTTAAAGATTTCCAGAAAGCCGAACGTAAACCTAACGCCTGTAAAGATGCGGAAGGCCGCCTGCGCGTAGGCGCGGCGGTAGGTGCTGGTGCAGGCAACGAAGAGCGTGTCGATGCGCTGGTGGCTGCTGGCGTTGACGTGCTGCTGATTGACTCGTCACACGGTCACTCTGAAGGCGTGCTGCAGCGTATTCGTGAAACCCGTGCAAAATACCCGAACCTGGAAATCATCGGCGGCAACGTTGCAACTGGCGCAGGCGCACTGGCGCTGGCGCAGGCTGGCGTGAGCGCGGTGAAAGTGGGTATCGGCCCTGGCTCAATTTGCACCACGCGTATCGTTACCGGCGTTGGCGTTCCACAGATCACCGCCGTTTCTGATGCAGTTGCCGCGCTGGAAGGCACCGGCATTCCGGTTATCGCTGATGGCGGTATCCGCTTCTCTGGCGACATCGCAAAAGCGATTGCAGCAGGCGCAGCGGCCGTGATGGTTGGCTCGATGCTGGCCGGTACCGAAGAGTCTCCGGGCGAAATCGAGCTGTATCAGGGCCGTTCGTTCAAATCTTATCGCGGTATGGGTTCACTGGGCGCGATGTCTAAAGGCTCTTCAGACCGTTACTTCCAGAGCGATAACGCTGCGGACAAACTGGTACCGGAAGGTATCGAAGGTCGCGTTGCCTATAAAGGCCGCCTGAAAGAGATCGTGCACCAGCAAATGGGCGGCCTGCGCTCTTGCATGGGCCTGACCGGTTGCCCAACCATCGACGATCTGCGTACCAAAGCGGAGTTCGTGCGTATCAGCGGCGCGGGCATCAATGAAAGCCACGTGCATGACGTGACCATCACCAAAGAGTCGCCAAACTACCGCATGGGTTCATAATCCCGTAAAATTTAGCGCCCGGCACTCGCCGGGCGCTTTTATTATTAAGTCCATCCCAATGGAAACGCCTCAATGACGACTGAAAATATTCATAAACATCGTATTTTGATCCTCGATTTTGGTTCTCAGTATACGCAGCTGGTTGCGCGCCGCGTGCGCGAACTGGGTGTTTACTGCGAGCTCTGGGCGTGGGATGTCACCGAAGAGCAAATTCGCCAGTTCAACCCGAACGGCATCATTCTCTCTGGCGGTCCGGAGAGCACCACCGAGTTGAACAGCCCGCGTGCGCCGGAATACGTGTTTAACGCCGGCGTGCCGGTGCTGGGCGTTTGCTACGGCATGCAGACCATGGCGATGCAGCTGGGCGGTAAGGTCGAAGGCTCTAACGAGCGCGAATTTGGCTATGCGCAGGTTGAAGTGCTGACCCAGAGCGCGCTGGTGCGTGACATCGAAGATGCGATTAGCGCAGCAGGTAAACCGCTGCTGGACGTGTGGATGAGCCACGGCGACAAAGTCACCGCCATCCCAGCCGGTTTCGAAACCGTTGCCAGCACCGAAACCTGTCCGTTCGCCATCATGGCGAATGAAGATAAGAAATTCTACGGCGTGCAATTCCACCCGGAAGTGACGCACACGCGTCAGGGCCTGCGCATGCTCGAGCGTTTCATTCGTGACATCTGCGGCTGCGAAGCGCTGTGGACACCAGCCAAAATCATCGAAGATGCGGTTGAGCGCATTCGTCAGCAGGTTGGCGAAGACAAAGTGATCCTCGGCCTGTCAGGCGGCGTGGACTCTTCTGTGACCGCGATGCTGCTGCACCGCGCCATCGGCGAGCGTCTAACCTGTGTGTTCGTCGACAACGGTTTGCTGCGTCTGAATGAAGCTGAGCAAGTAATGGATATGTTTGGCGACCACTTCGGCCTGAACATCGTGCACGTGGCGGCTGAAGCGCGCTTCCTTGATGCGCTGGCGGGCGAGAACGATCCAGAAGCCAAACGTAAAATCATTGGCCGCGTATTCGTTGAAGTGTTCGATGAGCAGGCACTGCGTCTGGAAGATGTGAAGTGGCTGGCGCAGGGCACCATCTATCCTGACGTGATCGAATCGGCGGCTTCTGCCACCGGTAAAGCGCACGTAATCAAATCGCACCACAACGTGGGCGGTTTGCCAAAAGAGATGAAGATGGGCCTGGTTGAGCCGCTGAAAGAGCTGTTCAAAGACGAAGTGCGTAAAATCGGTCTGGAACTCGGCTTGCCATACGACATGCTGTATCGTCACCCGTTCCCAGGTCCAGGTTTGGGCGTGCGCGTGCTGGGCGAAGTGAAGAAAGAGTACTGCGACCTGCTGCGTCGTGCAGACGCCATCTTCATTGAAGAGCTGCATAAAGCTGACCTGTACAACAAAGTCAGCCAGGCGTTCACCGTGTTCCTGCCAGTGCGTTCTGTTGGCGTAATGGGCGATGGGCGTAAATACGATTGGGTAGTTTCACTGCGTGCGGTGGAAACCATCGACTTCATGACCGCGCACTGGGCGCACCTGCCGTACGATTTCCTCGGCCGCGTCTCTAACCGCATCATCAACGAAGTGAACGGCATTTCCCGCGTGGTTTATGATATTTCGGGTAAACCACCTGCGACGATCGAGTGGGAATGATTTCGCGTCTGGCAACACCCTGCACGTGAAAGCAGTAAAACATCTCTAAGCCCGCGTAACTGCGGGCTTTTTTGTTTTTGTGTCTGGCACTTTCTGGCAGCTGTTAGCAACGGGAAGCACGGTTTTTTCAATGGAATTTTTGATGGTACTCTCTGGTTTCGAATTCAGATTTGAGAAAGTACCATGTGATAAATGTGGATTGAGTTATGGTATTTATTTTTTATAACTCAATTAAAAACAGATAGTTAAATGACTTTTCTGAGCTTTTTGCAACATGGTATTAATTTATATAGGAAAACAATAAACCATGTTGACTGACACCAGGCTGCGTCACCTAAAGCCGAAGGATAAACTCTATAAAGTTAATGACCGTGATGGGCTGTATGTTGCGGTCACTCCGGCTGGAACGATCTCATTTCGTTATAACTATTCAATAAACGGAAGACAGGAGACTGTTACTTTTGGCCGCTATGGTGTTGGAGGGATCACGCTTGCAGAAGCGCGTGAACGGCTCAATGAAGCTAAAAAAATGGTTGCCGGTGGAAGATCGCCTGCTAGGGAAAAGGCCAGAGATAAAGCGCGTATCAAAGATGCGGAGACATTTGGTGCGTGGGCTGAGAAATGGTTGCGCGGTTATCAAATGGCTGAATCGACGCGTGATATGCGGCGTTCGGTATATCAAAGGGAGTTGAAGTCAAAATTTTCCCAGCAGAAACTAAGTGAAATTACACATGAAGACTTACGCGCATTAACCGATAACATTGTCGAGAGAGGGGCACCGGCGACAGCTGTGCACGCCAGAGAAATTGTATTGCAAGTCTATCGCTGGGCTATTGAGCGCGGTCAGAAGGTGGATAATCCAGCTGATCGGGTACGGCCTGCAAGCATAGCGAAATTTGAGCCTCGTGACAGGGCATTGACGCCAATTGAAATCGGTCTGATGTATCGATATATGGAACGGGTAGGAACGACGCCATCAATCAGAGCAGCGGTTAAACTTTTGCTGTTAACGATGGTACGTAAAAGTGAGCTTACTAACGCGACTTGGGATGAGATCAATTTTAGTGACGCAGTTTGGACGATACCAAAGGAAAGGATGAAACGACGTAATCCACATTTGGTTTTTCTTCCCCGACAGGCAATAGATATTATGATTGCCCTTAAAACCTTTGCCGGTAGCTCTGATTATATCCTTCCTTCACGTTACGATTCCGATGCGCCAATGAGTAGTGCTACCTTAAACCGGGTTTTGACACTTATATATCGTCTGGCACAGAAAGAAGGGGAGTCATTGCCTAAGTTCGGTCCTCATGACTTACGGCGTACAGCCAGCACCTTACTACATGAGGCTGGGTACAATACTGACTGGATTGAGAAGTGCCTTGCCCATGAACAAAAGGGAGTTCGAGCTGTTTACAATAAGGCCGAGTATCGCGAGCAGAGATCAGAGATGCTGCAAGATTGGGCGAATATGATTGATGAATGGACTAGTAAATAATTTATAATCAGTAGGTTAAGTTGATATGCTTCCTGTCTCTATACCAGTAGGACAATTTTAGCCGCTAAAATTCACAGAATCTTTACTGGTTTTTCTTTAGACTGCATAAAAAGGAAAAGTAAGAGTGCCTGAGTTGTCTGTGATTATAGAATGGATGAATCAATACCCTAAGACCGGCTGGATATTGCTGTTAATCTATATTGTACTCGGTGTAGTTCGTCACAGAGTAATTAATGCTGAATCTGGTAGCGTCTTTCGTGGACTACTCAATCTTAGGAAGCGCCGGCTGGAGCAAATGCTTGAACAGCCATATTTGAATAAAAATGCGATCAGTCTGGTAAGACGTGAGCTTCGTTAGCGCAGCGTTTACCAGCTCACAGGGCTATATAACTATCGTCTACAGGATTTGGCAATCATATTTTGCGATCGTTATGGGTTGCGGGCTGGTTATCTCAAGCCATGGCGTAACTGGCTCAATGAACAGGAAGGACAGATTGTGTTCAAAAGGAAATGGCATTATTTTCGCTGGCGTATCTTTCTGGCGGTGCTAATTGTAAATGTAATCTTACTGGTAGCATTCATTATGTATATATTTTCTCATGCTTCAGCCGAAATGATCGCACCACTAATCATGTTCTACGTGCTTTTATGGTTGTTTCCTTGGCTAATGGTGGCCTCAGTACCTACTCCAGCATGGACTCGTGAAATGGAAGCTTATCTGAGAAAATTTAATGCTGAACAAAGAATGGCTGATAGTAATAATCATTGTCATATTGAATTAAAATAGTTCTGACGGTGAAATATGATTGATCTTAGGAGGTATGCCATAATCAATTAAAAAATCAATCCTTAAGATACAACTGCGTATTTTTAGGGGTTTTAGTAAGCAAGTTGAATAAAATCAAACATCATTGTTGATATAAAATTCTTTTCGTAGAGATGTCAGGGCTTTGGACACAGCTTGACGTGTCACTGGCAAGTTATAATTGTTTGTTAAAATCTGTGCGACCTCCGATTGATTGAATCCCTGATGTATTAAAGCAAGTATTTTCTTCTTTGTATCGGACAGTTTATAATCAGTCATGAACCGTGCAATATTTCTAAGGTCGACTATATCTACTGGGGTTAAATTTTTGTCTAGCATCCATTTTAAAAAATAATAATCAACTAATCCATTACCGGAGTTAGCGTTAGCTTTATTTGGTTTAGCACATTGCCGCCTTAGTCTTAATAGTTCTTGGTTGAATTGTTCAAGGGAGCGTTTTCCTTTTCTGTAAAGGGGGTACCACTGGCCATTGGTCAATCTGGGTCTATGGTTAGAGCAATATCGATCGCTAAAAACCAACTTTTCATGATAAGGGAATTCATTGTCTTTAGCAGCATATTCTGAAATTTCAGTAATAAATTTAGAGAATTCAGTCTGGTTACCGCAGAACTCGCAAAAACCGAGTTTACGTTGAGAATTTAAAGTTACACCTTTTGCCGGTGATGATTTCTTTGGCCGTTTGGATGCGCACTCACTGACTAATTCAATAAGAGACTCAATTGTAGCAATAAAGCATCTATCTAGAGAATTTTGACTATATGAAGTCAGAATGAATTGACGCAAAAGAAGTCTTTGTGCGCGTGCTACCACATTAAAACCCACATATTTGAGTAGTTCACTAAATTCCATTCCTCCGCCAGAAATGTAGTCCTTATAGCTTAGTGGCAGAGAATTTATATAAGCAGCTAATGCAGGGTCAATCACTTCCTTTATCAAGCGAAGTATTGGATACCGCCGTGAAAATGTAGAATACGGAGAGCTACGCTCTACAAATATTTTAATTTCTGCTGCAACTGTGAGGTCACAGCCTTCCCAAGGAGTAATTTTCATGTCAACCATTTTAGCCAATGAATAGGTTTTAACAAGTGGTAATGCTTGGCATTGTATAGGCCTGATTGGAAACAGGAGGAAGGCAGATGCAACCAAAGGCACATAGCACGCTCATTAACAGAAAAACACTTCTGGAAATGATCCCATTATCAGCCCGGACTATTTATAACCTTGAGCAGCGAGGTGAGTTTCCTCGCCGTATAGCACTTACTAGCCGAAATGTTGCATGGCAGTTATCCGAAGTGGAACAGTGGATTGCGGATCGTAAATCAGCAATGTTTAAAGCGGCCAGACCCGGTATTGTTTTAGGTAGGTAACAGCAATGTCATTGAACATAATGGAAACGTTTGAAGCTCAGCCACAGCCAATTGACTACGTTTTGCCTAATTTAGCTATTGGTACTGTCGGAGCGATTGTTTCTCCAGGAGGCGTTGGAAAGTCAATGCTGGCATTACAACTGGCTGTGCAGATTACTTGTGGTGTAGATCTTTTAAACTTTGGTGAATATCCAACGGGGTTAGTGGCATATTTACCTGTGGAGGACTCTGCAACCATCATTCACCATCGTCTATATGCTTTGGGAAAATATCTAACAACACGTCAGCAGCAGATTGTAGCTGATAAGCTACTTGTCGAACCTTTGGTAGGTAAGTGTCCAAATATTTTCTCGCCAGGTTGGAGCAACTTGATTAATGAGATTTCAAAAAGTAGACGGTTAATAATTTTGGATACTCTTCGCCGTTTCCACCAGGAAGATGAAAATAATAGCGGAGCAATGTCCAAAGTCATTGGAAAGCTAGAAGGTATTGCTGCTGATACTGGATGTTCGATTATATTTCTACACCATTCAAACAAAGGCTCTGCCACGATGGGAGTTGGTGATATACAACAGGCAAGTAGAGGTAGTAGTGTCTTGGTTGATAATATACGTTGGCAATCTTATCTGGCAGGCATGACCACCTTAGAAGCGAAGACGTACGGTATTTCTGATGATGTTCGAGGTCAATTTGTTAGATTTGGAATCAATAAAGCAAATTATGGTGAACGTGCCCCAGATCGTTGGTTACAGAGACATGAAGGAGGAGTATTAAGAATAACGGCGCTCAGCTCGAAGAATAATAAAAAGCTTACTAATGAGAGAACATCTGCCTGGAGTGGCGCTGACAATGACAACTGGTAATAAAGTGGCACCCACAAGTACAGCATGGCAAGCCCGAGTAATTCTGTACCAACCAAGCCAGCGTCCTAAGGAGGTGAAGGGGCAATGGATGGAGACAAGTTTCGGACGTTGTCGTGTTACCGGACGGCTCGGGCAGCGTCATGCCGATATCATGGAAACAATATTATATGTTGCCGAGCAACGTCGTGAAATTTCTGATGGTGGAATTGAATTATTAGTAGATCCAGCGAAAGTACGCCGAACGTTATCCGATGCACAATATAGTTATGGCCGTATACAAAAATTGCTTTTAGATCTTCGCGTCGCATCAGTTGAAATTATAACGCCAGAGCTAGAGAAAAGCGGCGACTGTATAATAGGGGGACTAATCGATCATGTAGTGCCATCACCTATGACTCGCCCTAATCCTTTGACTGGGGGAGTACGCCGTTTATGGCGTGTCCGTCTGGGTGTTGCATTAGCGATGTTACTCAAAAAAGATTTGCCATTTTATTATCATCCTGGCCCCATAGCTCGGCTACAACATGGTATTAGCCAAGCGGTCGCCCGTCATGTCTTAACCCATAAGAATAATCCTTTAGGAGGGTGGTATATGGATACGTTGCTATTAGCAGTGTGCGGTGAAGGAACGAGTAATATGACTTTACGTAATTACCGTCGGAGATTGAAAGAAGATGCTGTGCAATTGCGTGAGATTGGAATTGATTTGAACGGTTCCAGGATAAAACGTGTCACAACGGCCCGATATTGTGTCACAACGGCCCGATAGCGTGTTATAGCGGCCCGATAGCGTGCTACAGAGGCCCGAATTTTTACTATTAAGCAGTATTTACAGGATCGTTCAGGATCTTCAGGCTTCGAAATCACCTGCCTGAGCAGGCGCTTTCAAATCCAGAATCGGCCAAAGGCCGATGGTTGTACGCCAGAAGAAGAGATTACCTACACGCTTGGTATATTGACGCTTGAGGTAAATTTTATGACATATGAGGTACGCCCCTGCCTTTGGGCATAGAGAGGCAGATTTTAGCCGCTAAAATCTGCAATGCACATGCTCAGACAAGGTAATTAAAAAAGTTCACAAGCAATAAAAGGCTTCTTTCATTATATCGAAAAATAAATACAGTTGGCGGACGCCCATAGAGAACTACTAGAGGTCATTTTTAAAAGTGAGAATTATAGGTTCCTTGCAAAAAACACATTTGCTGCAGATTTCACTCGAGTAATCCTGCACTAATACATTAAAAAAACACATCCTTTACACTGAAATACACATTGTTGTGCACAGATATACAACGGCAACGGTAGGGCAGGACATGTAAAGTAGGCCCACCGCTCCGGTGTCCCAACTTTACCACTCCCTATTCGCCGCAACGCTGCTCGAGGTAGTCCTGCTCTGCGAGGCTGATCGGCTACCGCCAATATGGAGAGTGATATGACAGTTTCTCAGACTAGAAAGAACAGTACACCAATTAAAGTTTATTGTTTGCCAGAGGAAAAAACGCAAATCCAGGAAAATGCAGAAGCTTCTGGTTTAAGTGTCGCGAGTTTCATTCGTAAAGTCGCAATGGGTTATCAGGTTGAGTCTATTGTAGATATTAAACAGGTTATAGAACTTGGCCGGGTAAATGCTGATCTAGGGAGACTTGGTGGTTTACTTAAATTGTGGCTAGCTAATGATCCTCGCACAATTGATATTCCGCCCACACTGATAAAAGCGTTGCTTGCAAAAATAGAATCAACCAGACAAGAACTAAGGACTATTATGGATAGAATTTTGGATATTTAAATGTATTGCTTTCTATATATCAGCATCTGTTACCAGCCAAGTCTACAATACTAATAATCAGTTGAGTTTGAGGTAAAAAAATGAAATTTATGCTCCGAATATTTTCATCGCAAAGAAGTATTTTAGCCGCTAAAAAAGCGTTAGTAGCTTCCTTCATCGCGTATATCGTGGCATTACCGGCCAAAGCAGGTATCCCAGTTATTGATGGAACTGATGTTGTTCAGACCACAATCAGCGCAGTCAACAACGTTCAGGCAGTGGCAAAACAAATCCAGCAATACCAGATGCAACTGCAGCAATATGAAAACATGCTGCAGAACACCGTAGCGCCTGCTGCTTACATCTGGGACCAAGCTAATTCGACCATCAACAAATTACTGCAGGCGCAGGACACGCTGAATTACTACAAAAATCAGGCCGGAAGTCTCGATTCATACCTTAAACGTTATCAAGATATTAACTACTACCGTTCATCACCGTGCTTCAACACCAATCTTGAGTGTACTGCATCTGATATTAGCGCACTGCGTAAAGCTGAACAGGACAGTTCTGAGGCACGAAAAAAAGCTAATGACGCCGTATTCAAGGCGATTGATGAACAGCAAGAATCGCTGCAAAACGATGCTAACAACCTGGCCGGTTTGCAAACTCATGCAACCGGTGCAAAAGGGCAAATGGAAGCCATTCAGACGGCTAACCAGCTGGCTAGTGCACAAACAAATCTGACCTGCTCCCCGTTGATTAATACACCGCGATGTTAGTAATGTCTTCATAAG
>NZ_DALYOQ010000069.1:0-15829 GCF_031974595.1 Pantoea sp. CTOTU46764
CGGTCGCCGCACGAAGGTGCTGCAACTGCCTCAGCAAATGGCGAACGAAAGTCGCTCGGGGCTAAACTAAGCCGCATTACGGCATTTATGGCGACCTTTTAACGCCCAGAAACAATCTCTATAAGAAATTTCTCAGGTAAGTGCGTATGATACTGCTGCCAGCCCGCATCCTGTCTGGATTGTTGCGGGCGGCCTGTGTCTCAACACAGCGCAAACTCCTTACCGGATTTTTTTGACACGATGTCTGCAAAAATGCGTATTTCCTTGCTGTCGCTGGCGCTGTTTGTCGCCGCGCCAGCCGCTTTAACGCCCGCGTACGCTGCGCCGGCGGCACTCTCGAACCTGGCGCCGATTGCTCAACCGCAAATCGCCTCCGGCAGTGCCATGATTGTTGATTTGGAAAACGGCAAAGTGCTGTTCTCCAGCCATCCTAACCGTGTACGTCCAATCGCTTCACTCACCAAAGTGATGACGGCGATGGTGGTCCTGGATGCCAAGCTGCCGATGGATGAAATGCTGTCGGTGGATATCAGCCATACCGCTGAGATGCGCGGTGTGTTCTCCCGCGTCAAACTGAACAGCGAAATTAGCCGCCGCAACATGCTGCTGCTGGCGCTGATGTCCTCGGAAAACCGTGCTGCCGCCAGCCTGGCGCATCACTATCCGGGCGGTTACGATGCGTTTATCCGCGCCATGAACGCCAAAGCGCGTGCACTTGGCATGACGCACACGCGCTATGTGGAGCCGACGGGCCTGTCGATTCAGAACGTTTCCAGCGCGGAAGATTTGGTCAAGCTGGTGAAAGCCACGCGTCAGTACCCGCTGATTGGCGAACTGAGCACCACCAAAGAAGATACTGCGGTATTTAAACATCCGAACTACGCGCTGCCGTTCCGTAACACCAATCATCTGGTGTACAAAAACGACTGGCGTATTCAGCTGACCAAAACCGGTTACACCGACGAAGCTGGGCACTGCCTGGTGATGCGCACGGTGATCAACAACCGTCCGGTAGCGCTGGTGGTGCTGGATGCCTTTGGCAAATACACCCATTTCGCCGATGCTAATCGCCTGCGCGACTGGCTGGAAACCGGCAAAGCCGCACCGGTTCCGGCCGCAGCGCTGGCGTATAAAAAGCAGAAGTCCGGTTTGACGGCCAATAACGAATAATTCTCCCGCAGGTGCTTCCGGGCACCTGCAAAAACGCTTATCGTAAGCGCCAAAGTTTTACACCTTCATTCCTATAGTTTCAGTGTCGGCAACGTCTTAAACTAGCCGCCATTCACGATCGCACTTGCGTTTATCGGCTGTTATTGCGCTGGAATCTCATTCATATGTTCAAGTTTCGTCATCTGTTTACCCCGTTTTTACTGCTATTCGTGCTGTTAGCCCCCACGCTGAGCGTGGCCGCCGACACGCCGCCCAACGATCAGGCAGAAGACGCCGCACCGAAGGTTAATGCCTCGGTCGAGCTGCCTAAGATGCAGAAAATTCTCGACAAAATTAAAGGTCAGGTCTCAGGCGATACCAATGAAAGTCAGCTCAACCAGCTTAATGAGATGGCGCTCGAGCTTTCCGGTAATGCCGAAACCCTCGGCCAGGCGTTGATCCCGCAGGGGCAGCAGCTGGATGCCCAGTTAGCGGTGCTCGGCCCGGCACCGAAAGCCGACAGCGGCGTAAAAGAGACGCCCGAAGTGACGCGCAAACGTGCGGCGCTGGAGAGCCAGAAAGCCAAGCTGGACGATCAGATCAAACAAGCCGATGGCATCAAAAATGGTGCACTGGTGCTGTCATCACAGATCGTCAACCTGCGTCGTGACCAGCTGAAAAGCCAGCTGGCGCTGAACTCCGGCAGTATCCTCGGCCCGCGTTTCTGGGCGCCGGTGATGAGCAGCCAGGATCTGGATGGCGAGAAGATCAGCGATTTTATCGCCGAATTGCAGGACACCGCCGCGCTGTCGTGGGAATCGGGTTGGCGTTTTGGCACCATCGCCTGGCTGTTTGCGGCGATGCTGGTGATGACGCTGGGACGTCGCTACAGCGAAGAGTTCTTTGCCTGGGTCAGCATTCATAAAATGCCGGAAGGACGCTTACGTCGCAGCTTCCTCGCCGCCACCACCGCGCTCACCACGCTGGCGGCGGTGGTACTCACCTTCAACTTCATCGCGCTGGCCTTTACGCGCCGCGACGAAGTCTCTGGCGATGTGCAGGATTTTGTCGAGCGTCTGGTGCAGCTCAGCGTCTATTGCGGCTTGATTGCCGGTTTAGGCCGCGCGTTCCTCTCAACGCGTCGCCCAAGCTGGCGTCTGCCGGCCATCTCCAACGAAGTAGCGCTGGCACTGAAGCCGTTCCCGCCATTCACCGCCGCGCTGGTGTTTGTTTTCCAGACGGTGGAAGCCTTCAACTACAGCGTCGGCACCAGTCTGAACACCACTATTTTTGCTAACGGCTTGACCGCGCTGCTGATTGGCAGCACCGGACTGGCGATCGGCATGCGCATCAACCGCGTACGCCGCCGCATGGTGCAGGAAGGTCATCAGCCTGAAGCGCGCTCAACGCTGGTGGGATTGGTGCAGCTGGCGCTGATGCTGACGGCGCTGGGCATCCTGGTTTCGCTGATTATTGGTTACGTCACGCTGGCACGCTTCCTCAGCTATGAAGTGATTTGGTGCGGCATCTTGTTTGGTTCGTTCTACTTCCTCAGCCATCTGGTAAATGACGGCTGCGAAAGCCTGTTCTCAACCAGCAATGCCACCGGAAAGCGCCTGCAAACCACGCTGAATATCGATGAGCGCTACCTGCAACAGGCGGCGACGCTGCTCAGCGCGCTGGGTAAAACCTTGCTGATTGCGATTCTGGCGCTGGCGCTGCTGAACGGCACGTTTGCCTCATCAACGCCGATTGAGCTGATCCAGAAGGTGATTGAATTCTGGGGCGGTAAAGGGCTGGAGTCGCTGAACATTGTGCCGGCGCACATGGTCAATGCGATTCTTTGTCTGGTGGTGGGGATTTACGTGCTGCGTTCGGTGCGTCGCTGGCTGGATAAAGATTTCCTGCCAAAAACCACCATGGACGTTGGCATGCGCGTGTCGCTGGTGACGCTGTTCAGCAACATCGGTTACGTGCTGATTATCCTGCTGACGCTGTCGATCATGGGCCTGCAGTGGAACAAGCTGGCGTGGATCGTCAGCGCCTTGTCGGTTGGTATCGGTTTTGGTTTGCAGGAGATTGTGAAGAACTTTATCTCCGGCCTGATTCTGTTGACCGAACGTCCGGTGAAAGTCGGCGATCTGGTGAGCATCAGCGGCATTGAAGGGGATATCCGTCGCATCAACGTGCGCGCCACCGAAATTCAGCTGGGCGACAAATCAACGGTGATTGTGCCGAACTCGCAGTTTATCTCGCAGAACGTGCGTAACGCCACCATGGGCAATGCGCAGGGCGTGGTCACCATCTTGCTGACCTTCCCGCTGGATATCGATCCGGTGCGGGTGCGGGAAATTCTGCTGGAAGTGTATCAGGAGAATGAACGCATTCTGGAGACGCCAGAGCCGTCCGTGTCGTTCAAAGATTTGACGCCAGCGGGCATCGTGTTGAGCGTCACCGGCAACGTGGCGGGTCAGCGTCAGATTTCCGGCGCCAAGAGTGATTTACTGTTCGATATTCTGACGCGTCTGCGCAAAGAGGGCATTATGCTGTCAACGCCGCAAACCATGATTATCGAGCGCCGCGCCATGGCTGCGGCACAAGATCAGCAAAGCGATCCGTTGCCATAAATCCGTAGGGTGGCCATTCATGGCCACCTTCACCACAACCGCACTGAATCAAACTTTCACCGCCCAACCCTTCTGTTTACTGGTTTTACCAATCCCCGGATTAAAACTGTTAGTAGGATCCAGCTGCTGATAAAACGCCTGCAGCTGCGGTTTTGCCTGATACAGATGGCCGACGTTATGTTCGGCCGGATATTCGGCACCGCGCGCGGCTAAAATCGCCAGCATCTTCTCTTTCAGCGCATGCGCATCCACGCCTTTTTTCACGATGTAATCCTGATGGAACACGTGGCAGAAGAAGTGGCCGTAATAAAGACGATGACTTAAATCCTTATCGAACTCGGCTGGCAGACGCTCAAACCACTCTTCATCATTACGACGCAGCGCGATATCCAGCGCCAGAATGTCTTCCACTTCATCGGCATGTACCGCGTGATAGCGCACCGCAGCACCGGCGGCAGCAAAGCGATGCAGGAACGCGTGTGCGCCCTCTTTGGCATCGCAGGCGAAGAACGCGCCGCCGCCTTCGCGGAAATATTCGGTCAGATAAGCCTGCGCTTCGGCCACGCCGTCGCCGGACATCTTCAGCATCAGGTGATGCTCATATTTGTCGCGATACAGTTTAAGGCGCTTAGGCAGATGCGCCGGCAGCCAGCCGCTGACGCGCTGCAACAGGCGATCGGTGAGATGTGGTTTCACCCAGCTCAGCTTGCTAAGCCAGGCATCGACGCGGCCTTTGAGGGTGAAAAACAGCGGCATTTTGTCGGTGCCGAGTTTGTCGATCATCACGAAAGTATCTTTGCCGTACACCTCGGCGATGTCGAAAATGTCGCGGTGCATATATTCGCCCGCTACCGGCAGATGGGTAAACTCCGCCAGAATATGGCGACGAATATCGCCCAGCTCCGCTGGATTGTTGGTGCCGATATAGAACACCTGCTGCTGCGGTTCAGTGGGGAAGGTATCCAGACGCACGGCAAACACCGCCAGCTTCCCGGCGCAGCCGGAGGCTTCAAACAGGCGACGCTCATCGGCGTTAAAGCGCGCTGGCGTCTGCGCATTAATATCGCGCACGCGCTCGGCGTAGTCGTGATCCGAGGCGTGACGTTCATCCCAGCGCACATCACTCTGCTGCCAGCGATCGTCATCCAGCCGCCCCAACATCTCTTCCGGCGAATGGCCAAGATCGATGCCGAGATGGTTCACCAGCTTGAGTTTGCCGCTGGCATCAATCTGCGCAAACAGCGCCATTTCGCTGTAGGCCGGACCGCGTTTGATCAGCGATCCGCCCGAGTTATTGCAAATGCCACCCATCACCGAGGCGCCAATGCAGGAGGAACCGATCACCGAATGTGGTTCGCGTCCAAGCGGCTTCAGCGCCTTTTCCAGCTGATACAGCGTGCTGCCGGGGAAGGCGAGGATCTGTTTGCCGCTGTCGATCAGCTGCAATTTATCCAGACGCAAAGTGCTGATGATCACCACCGGACGATCGTAATCGTTGCCGTTTGGCGTGGAACCTTCGGTCAGGCCGGTGTTGGCGGCTTGCATCAAGATGATCGCATCGGCGCTCACCAGCGCCTGCAACGCACGCCACAGCTCAAGCAGCGAACCGGGAAAAATCACCGCCAGCGCCTCGCCTTCGCCTGAGCGAAAACCTTTGCGGTAGCGCGCAGTTTGTTCCGCGTCGGTTAACAGGTTCGACGATCCGACCAGACGACGCAGTTCGGCGAGCAGAGTAGGGTGCGAAGTGTTGTTATTCATTGGCCTATCCTTGTCTTTAACATGGCGCATTTACTGTAGCACGCGTCAGCGACAGGGTCGCGGTGTGACATGGCGGCTACCTGCTATCCTCATCTTGTGGCAAACTGCCCCGGTTATTTCGATATTGCGCAGTCACTTAAGAGAACCCGACCTGATGAAATGGATTTACTCTGTTAGCCTCGCTGTCTCCTTAGCCATTCAGCCCGCTTTCGCGGACGACTTGTTTGGCCCACATCCGATGACTGAACAGGCGCGCGACGCCTTTGTGAATAAGCTGCTCAGCAAAATGACCCTTGATGAAAAAATCGGGCAGATGCGTTTGATCAGCGTAGGACCGGATACGCCAAAATCGGCGGTTCGCGACATGATTCAGCATGGTCAGGTCGGGGCAATTTTCAACACCGTGACGCGTCAGGATATTCGCGCCATGCAGGATCAGGTGATGCAGCTCAGCCGCCTGAAAATTCCGCTGTTCTTCGCCTATGACGTGGTGCACGGTCAGCGTACCATCTTCCCGATTCCACTCGGCCTGGCGGCGAGCTGGGATCTGGATGCCATCGCCGAGGTGGGACGCGTCTCTGCTTATGAAGCCGCAGATGATGGCCTGAATATGACGTGGGCACCGATGGTTGATGTGTCACGCGAACCTCGTTGGGGGCGCGGCTCAGAAGGCTTCGGCGAAGACACCTTCCTCAGCGCGCAAATGGGCAGCAGCATGGTAAAAGCCATGCAGGGCAAAAGCGCGGCGGATCGCTTCTCGATCATGACCAGCGTGAAGCACTTCGCGGCCTACGGCGCAGTGGAAGGCGGACGAGATTACAACACCGTCGACATGAGCCCGCAGCGCCTGTTCCAGGATTATCTGCCGCCGTACAAAGCATCACTGGATGCCGGCAGCGGTGGCGTAATGGTGGCGCTCAACTCGCTGAATGGCACGCCGGCTACGGCAGACAGTTGGCTGCTGAAAGACATCCTGCGTGGCGACTGGAAATTCAAAGGCATCACCATTAGCGATCACGGTGCGATTAAAGAACTGATTAAACACGGTGTGGCCAGCGATCCGCAGGATGCGGTGCGCATTGCGATGAAATCAGGCATCGACATGAGCATGAGCGACGAATATTACAGCAAATACCTGCCGGGCCTGGTGAAGAGCGGCGCGGTGAGCATGGCGGAAGTGGATGATGCCGCGCGCCATGTGCTGAACGTCAAATATGACATGGGCCTGTTTAACGATCCTTACAGCCATTTAGGACCGAAGGAGAGCGATCCGCAGGACACCAATGCCGAAAGCCGTTTGCACCGCGCCGAAGCGCGTGACGTGGCGCGCAAAAGCATTGTGTTGTTGAAAAACTGGCGTGAAACGCTGCCGCTGAAAAAAGACGCCACCATTGCGTTGGTGGGGCCGTTGGCGGACAGCCAGCGCGACATCATGGGCAGCTGGTCGGCCGCTGGCGTGGCGAAACAATCGATCCCGCTGCTGCAAGGCATGCGCAATGCGATGGCGGGCAAAGGCACGGTGCTGTACGCCAAAGGCGCTAACATCAGCGACAATAAAGGTATTCAGGACTTCCTCAATCTGTATGAGCAAGCGGTAAGCGTGGATAAACGCTCGCCGCAGGAGCTGATTGATGAAGCGGTAGCACAGGCGAAAAAAGCCGATGTGGTGGTGGCCGCCGTCGGTGAAGCGCAAGGCATGGCGCACGAAGCCTCTAGCCGCAGCGATCTCGTCATTCCACCTGGCCAACAGAAGCTGCTGGCGGCGCTGAAAGCCACCGGAAAACCGCTGGTGATCGTGCTGATGAACGGCCGTCCGCTGACGGTGGTGAATGAAGATAAGCAAGCCGATGCGATGCTGGAAACCTGGTTCAGCGGCACCGAAGGCGGCAACGCCATCGCTGATGTGCTGTTTGGCGATTACAACCCGTCAGGCAAATTGCCGGTCTCCTTCCCGCGTTCTGTGGGCCAGATTCCGATTTACTACAACCATCTGCCAACCGGTCGTCCGTACAACTTTGCTAAGCCGAACAAGTACACTTCGCATTACTACGATGCGGTGAACGGTCCGCTTTATCCGTTTGGTTTCGGTCTGAGCTACACCACCTTCAGCGTATCGCCGGTGAAGATGTCGTCACGCACCATGCCGCGTAACGGCTCGGTGGAAGCGTCAGTGACCGTCACCAACAGCGGTAAACGCGATGGCGCGACCGTGGTGCAGCTCTATCTTAACGATCCGGTGGCCAGCATTAGCCGTCCGGTGCAGGAGCTGCGCGGCTTCCAGCGCATCATGCTGAAAGCCGGTGAATCACAGACCGTGAAGTTTAAAATCGACGTTGATGCGCTGAAATTCTGGAATCAGAAGATGCAGCACGTCGCCGAGCCAGGCAAAATCAATGTAATGATTGGACTGGATTCGGTGCGCACTCAGGATGCGCAGTTTGATTATCTGTAATCGCTGATGCCCCTCACCCTAACCCTCTCCCGCACGCGGGAGAGGGAACCGATGGGTGCGGAATTCAATCCCGTCGCGATCCTCTCCCTCTCCCGCTTGCGGGAGAGGGCCGGGGTGAGGGCATTAACCGCACAAGCACAAACCCATGAACATCCGCGAACGCATCCAACAGCAAGTCTTCCGCCTTAACGGCCTGTCACTCAACGAATTCGACATCTCGCAACCGCCTGGCGATCCCGGCTTATTTGGCCCGGACCACGTTATCTGGCGCGTCCACGGCGACTTCACCTCCATGCTGTGCGGCGGCATCAGCGCCTTGATGCTGCAAATGCTGCATCCGGCGGCGCTGGCGGGCGTATGGGATCACTCCAATTTCCGTCAGGACATGATGGGCCGCCTGCGCCGCACAAGCCAGTTTATTGCCGTCACCACCTTCGGTAATACCGCCGATGCCCATATCCTGATCGACCGCGTCAAACGTATTCACCTGCGTGTCACCGGTGTTGATAACGCGGGCAAGCCGTATGCCGCCAGCGATCCGCATCTGCTCACCTGGGTGCACGTCGCGGAAACCAGCCGTTTTCTGGCGGCGCATCTGCGCTATAAGAATCCGCAGCTCAGCCTCGCCGATCAGGATCGCTATTATCAGGAAGCGGCATTCGTTGCCGAAGCGCTAGGTGCGCAGCGGGTGCCGAAAAGCGTGCAGGCGGTTGAGGCGTATCTTCAGATGATGCGGCCTGAGTTGATCTGCGATGCGCGCACGCTGGAGGTGATGCAGTTATTGATTAACGCGCCCGCGCCCAGCTGGCAGGCAAAACCGGCCATGCGCGTGATGCTGAAAGCGGGGATGGGATTGTTGCCGGACTGGGCGCAACAGCAGATCCAGCAGCCGGTTGCGCCGCTGACGCAGTGGCGCGTGGATCGGGAAATGGCGGTGATCGCCGCACTGCTGCGCTGGTCGATTCAGCGCGGCGCTTATAGCCGTGCGATGCAGCGCATGGGCCGCTGAAGGTTACAGATGCAGCTCATCCTGCTTGTTTGTGTAGGTGCGCGGTGTGCGCGCTTGACGTTTTAGCGCCAGCTGACGTTGCTGATAATGGTGCAGCAACATGCCGAGCCCGAGGCCAATCAGCGCCAGCGGCAGCAGGCTGTAATAGATATCAATCGGTAATAACACCAGCAATGCCACGCCACTTAATAACAAGGTCAGCGACGACATCACCCATGTATAGCGGATAAACAGCCACACCAACATCACGAAAATAACCACATCCCGCAGGTTCAGATCGAGGTTTTGCAGCACCATGATGGCAGCTCCAAAGAGGCGAATGTGCAAACAATATCACGCGAAATGGTAAATGAATCGCAAATTAATCTGAAGCTTGTCAGCCAGTTAAGCGGCGATTTATAAGCCGCTCTCATCTATTTCCCACCGCACTTTGAGAGTTTTACCCTTGTGTCACATGGCACGAGTGCCGATCCTGCTCTATTCTCGGGGAAAATGGATTCCTCCAGGTAATATCGAGGCGTTATGACCCACCAACCTCTGATTGCTGAGGTGCCGAATCAGCAACACACACTAACCGCGATCGTCGAACAGGATGCGCGTACGGCCTATTTTTATATCTGGCCGAATGACCTGTTTCGCAGCCAATACGCGGTGCGCGGCTGCTGGCTGCGCAACCTGCTGCCTGCACCCGCGCAGGAAGATCGTGAAGCGATGGAGCAGGGCATCGCTCCGCTGCTGAGTGCCGAATATTGCCGCACGCTGGAGGCCGAGCCGATGCTCGATCCGGCGGGATTACAGGTGCTGTGGGAGCCCAGCGACGACGGCGCCGCGCTGTGGTATTACGGCCAATTGCTGGCGGTGATCCCCGGCTGGAGCCTGTATCAGGATAAGCAGGTGAGTTTTTCTGCTGCCTGCATCAAAGAGAATCGCCTGACCGCGCCGCTCGGATCGGCCTCCACCAACGAATACTACGCACGCGCTGAACAGCAGCGTCACTTTTGGCGCGACTGGCACGACGGCCATTTGTGGGATGTGGTGCAGCGCGAGCTGATGCAGTGTTATCAGGCGCAGTTTGGCGAGTCGGTAAAATATTACTCCATCGATCAGGGCAACTGGCCGCCGATGGCGATTTCGCAGCACTTGCACAATGGCGTTTGGTACTTCCTCACCCTGGGCATGGGAATCCGCCCGATGCCGCAGGTGGATCATCTGTTTGACGAGCTGGCCCCGCAGTATCGCCGCGTCGAGCTGGCGATGGCGGTAGACGGTGAAGTGATGACCGAAGCCAATGCGGTGCAGATGGCGAGCGCGCTGGCGGAGTTTGCCCATCTGCCGTGGGCGCGTCTGACCTGGATTGGCGAAGGGCATACGCTGGCGTCGGAAGTGGCACCGGTGGGCTTTGAAAGCTTCCTGCTGGCGAATGATTTAGCGCCGGAAGCGGCGCAGTTCCGCCTGCCGAAACGCGATGGTGATCGCGTGAATCTGCTGTGGTCCACGCCGATTACCGAGGCCGAACGCCAGTTCGCCCAAGCTGACGATCGCGGTGGACAGCAGCTGCTGCAACGTTTGCTGGCGGACGGTAATAATCATGTGTTTCGGCCACGGCAGGAAGTGGTGGAAACCCCCGCACCGTAAATCAGGTCGGCACCAATGCCGACCCTACGATTTTAAATTATCACGCAAATCAACTATTTCACTGCTTTGTGATCGCGCTCACCTCAAGTTCCCCATTAACACGCCGTTAACCTCGATCAGGCAACTCGCCAACCAGGGTAAGGGCACACATAATGTTCAAAACAACACAATCCCGTTTCACCGCGACGCTTGTCGCCTTTTTTGCCGCTCTGATGCTGGTTACCGTACTGGTAATCAATCAGTTCATCGCGCCGCAACTCTCCGAAAATGAAAGTCGTCTGGTGCGTTACGAAGTGGACGGCCTGGCCGGACGCATTGTCGAGCAGATGAACCGCGTACAGGCGCAACAGCGCGCCATTACCGAAGCCGCAGGCGTGATGGACAGCGCAGCCATCGATACCTTACTGCCTGCCTTGGTTAACCAATATCAGGACAGCAATGTGTTCGGCGGCGGCATCTGGCCGTTACCAAACCGTCGCGATCCCGCCAAAGAGAAAAACAGCTCATTCTTTGCGCGCAACACCAGCAACCAGCTGCAGGTCAACACCTACTGGAACTCGGACGCCGCCGACAAATACTGGGAGCAATCCTGGTACAAAGATGGTTTAGCCGCACCTAAAGGCCAGTGCGTCTGGGCGAAAGCCTATCAGGATGCCGCCAGCCCGCAGCCGCGTACCAACTGTGCAATGGCGATCTATCGCGATGGCACCGCGTGGGGCGTGGCGACCATTGACGTGACGCTCGGCTTCTTCAACCAGCTGGCAAAACAGATGGGTGAGGCGATTCAGGGCCGCGTACTGATCGTTGAAGCCGACGGCAAAGTGGTGGGTAACGCTGCGCTGGTAGATGGCGCGCCGAAGCTGGAAAACCTCGCGGATACCCAGCTGCCGATGGCGTCCGCGCTGAAAGGTCTGTTGGCGCAGGCGGGCAGTCAGCCCGCGCAAACCACCTTTGCAGGTGAAGATGGCGAACACACGCTGTTCGTACAGGCTATTGCTGGCAGCCCGTGGTATCTGGCCAGCGATGTGCCGTCGAGCTTGCTGGATGCACAAACCCACAGCATGTTGACACGTCTTGGTCTGGTGCAGATTCCGCTGGCGGTGATCCTGCTGCTGGTGCTGCTGGGCTTCGTGCGAGCCATGATGAAACGCCTCGCCGTGCTCAACAGCAATATCGAAGCCTTATCGACCGGCGGCGCCGATTTGACGCAGCGTCTGCCTGCCAGCAACAGCCCGGAATTCAACGCCGTGGCGCAGAGCTTCAACCAGTTCATCGCCTATCTACAAGGCCTGATGCGTCAGGTGGGCGACAGCGCGCTGGCGATCACGGCGGCTTCGCGAGAAATCGCCAGCGGCAACGCCGATCTCTCGGCACGTACCGAATCGCAAGCCAGTTCGATTGTTGAAACGGCGGCGTCGATGGAAGAGCTGACCGGCACGGTGCGGCAGAACGCCGACAACGCCACGCATGCGAACCAGCTGGCGGACGGCGCGTCGCAGGTTGCCGCACGCGGCACCGAAGTGGTGCGTCAGGTGGTCACCACCATGGGCGCGATCAATCACTCATCGCGCAAAGTGGTCGATATCATCAGCGTTATCGACAGCATCGCCTTCCAGACCAACATCCTGGCGCTGAACGCCGCGGTCGAAGCGGCGCGCGCCGGTGAACAGGGTCGCGGTTTTGCCGTGGTGGCATCGGAAGTGCGTAACCTGGCACAGCGCTCGGCTAACTCGGCGCGTGAAATCAAAAAGCTGATTGAGGAGTCGGTGGCGAATATCGATACCGGCAGCCAGCTGGTGGAGCAGGCCGGGCAAACCATGGATGAGCTGATGCAGGGCGTGAGCAGCGTGACCACGCTGATGAGCGAAATCATGTCGGCCAGCCGCGAGCAGAGCATGGGCATCGATCAGGTGAACGTGGCGATTACTCAGCTGGACGGCAGTACGCAGCAGAACGCCGCGCTGGTCGAGCAGGTTTCCGCCGCCGCGCAGTCGATGCAGCAGCAAAGCGTGCAGCTGGAGCAGGTGGTGCAGAGCTTTAAGTTGTAAGTTTTGTGAAATCGGTCGCCATAAATGGCGACCGGGCACAACCCTCCCGTAGGGTCGCCATTTATGGCGACCTTCTCATCCTCCGCACACATCTCCTCCGTTAACGCCATTCCCCACCTTTTTATGCTGAATTGTCCGCAGGCTGCTACGCTTTAGTGTGCCCACGTTAACGCACGGAATGTGCGCTATTTCCTCCATCAACAAGTTGGAGGTTGTGTACAATAGCTGCGAATTTTCCGAAGGAGTTGTCATGCCCGCCATTGAAGTTATTCTCGTTGACCACCTCGATCGCCCTATCGGCAAAATGGAAAAGCTGGAAGTGCATGAAAAAGGATTGCTGCATCGCGCGGTGACGGTTTACGTGTTCAATTCGCGCCATGAAGTGCTGCTGCAACGCCGTGCCAGCACGAAATATCACTGTGGAGGATTGTGGAGTAACACCTGCTGCAGTCATCCCTATCCGCAGGAATCGACGCGCGACGCGGCTGAGCGCCGTTTGCGTGAAGAGATGGGCATGAATCTGGCGTTAACGCCGGTGTTTGAGCTGAGCTACAACCTGCCGCTGAGTAACGGCTTAACCGAGCATGAGTATGGTCACGTGTTCTTCGCCATCAGCGATGAGCAGCCGGTCCTCAACCCGGAAGAGGCCGATGCTTGGTGCTATCGCTCGATTGCACAAATTCAGCAGGAAATGCAGGAGAATCCGGCGCAGTTCACGCCGTGGTTTCTGCACACCTTCCCGCGCATCCCTCATACGCTTGGTGAGTTTCGCCTGACGGCATAGAAGCATGGACATTGCTTTGTGGATGCGACGTTCATAAGTTCCGTTTAAAGATAGCCGGTGCGCCGGCGAAGAGGGCGTTCTCTGGCACATTCGCTGTAACAACGCTATTTGCTGCGATAACGCTATTATCTCCGATTGTTACGCCGGGTAAGACCACGACGCCGGCCCCTAACCACACATTTTTTCCGAGAGTTATCGGGGCTGTAATCAATTGACAACTTCTTTGAGCCGGGCCACATGGATGGCTTGCTGTCGATAGCGTCACGTTCGGCCCTATCAATGAATTATCCCCAATCGTTATTGCCGAATTATCGAGAAAAACGCAGCCGGCATTAATGTATACGTGGCAGCCAATCGCTATATTGCCAAATTCATAAAAGAAAGGCGTTGTAACGATGCTTTCATCCCCAATTTTTACCCCAGATTTGGCCAAAAGGCGATTGTGTCGTTTACGGGATAAATTTCTGCTGTTGATAAGATTTCGGGCTACAGGAACCTCAACATATTTTACGAAGTGAGACAGGAAATACATCAGCATATTTTTTAATCTTCCATAATTTTGGCTCAACGATACAAATCGCAAGCATTTAATTTAATCCTTTTCTTTCTACCAATTCGAAAATTTCTTTGCAATAAATGCTGCAAGGCATAAAAAGTATTTATTACACTCTTTGACACTCCTCATTTCACAGTGAAATTCTTTACATTCCTTTTGGCTATATGAGCTGCGTTTTGGTTATAGCCAATACGATATTGATAGCAAAAAAAGCACGAAGTAAGCCGCTTGACCGCGCCCATCCCGATTCGCCAGGCTACGCTTGATAGTCACACAATGAAAACAAATGAGGGAAGCGAGATGATAAAGCAGGGTTTATTGGGAATGATTGCATTGGCAATGAGCGTGGGTGCAGCGCAGGCGGCGGATCCGGTCAAAGTCGGTTCCAAGATTGATACCGAAGGCTCGCTTCTCGGCAACATTATTCTGCAGGTGCTGGACAAACACGGGGTAAAGACCGTCAACAAAATCCAGCTCGGTACCACGCAAGTGGTGCGCGGTGCGATCACCGCCGGCGAGCTGGATATCTACCCGGAATATACCGGCAACGGCGCCTTCTTCTTCAACGATGAGAAAGACACGGCATGGAAAAACGCCCAGCAGGGCTACGAGAAAGTGAAAAAACTCGACGCCGAGAAAAATCATCTGGTGTGGCTGACACCCGCGCCAGCTAACAACACCTGGACGATTGCGGTACGCGGTGACGTAGCGCAGAAGAACAACCTCAACTCGCTGGACGATCTCAGCGCCTACCTGAAAAAAGGTGGCACCTTCAAGCTGGCCGCCTCGGCGGAATTTATCGAACGCAGCGATGCCTTACCGGCGTTTGAAAAAGCCTACAACTTCAAACTCGAGCAGGCGCAGCTGCTGTCGCTGGCCGGTGGCGACACCGCCGTGACCATCAAAGCGGCGGCGCAGCAAACCTCTGGCGTGAACGCGGCGATGGCGTACGGCACCGACGGTCCGGTGGCGGCGCTGGGCCTGCAAACGCTGAGCGATCCGAAAGGCGTGCAGCCGATTTACGCCCCTGCGCCGGTGATCCGTGAAAGCGTGCTCAAGCAATATCCGGACATCGGCAACTGGCTGCAGCCGGTCTTCAGCAAGCTGGATGAGAAAACCCTGCAGCAGCTGAATGCACAGATTGCGGTGGATGGTCAGGATGCCAGCCAGGTCGCGAAACAGTGGTTACAGACCAATAAGTTGCTGTAAGCAGTGTCATCGTTGTTACTCAGACCGCGCCAGCAGCCGGTGCTGCTGGTGTTAATCACGCTTATCACGCTGGCGCTGTTTGCCTTGCCGCTACTGAGCTATGCCGCCAATCGGCTGGTCTCTGGCCAACCGCTGACCTTCTGGGAGGTGACCAACAGCGCACTGCTGTTGATTCCGCTGCTGTGGCTTTGGCAGAGCTTGTGGTGGTCGCCGCGCCGCATTCACGCGAAAACGGTGCTGCTGGCGGCGGAGTTGCTGCTGGCCTTGCTCATCTGGCTCGCCGGACAGCAAGCCAGCGAACTGGCGAACAGCGGCAGCCCGCTGGCACGCACCGCGTTTGGTAGTGGCTTGTGGTGCGCGGCGGCGCTGGCGCTGCTGCTGGCGGCGGAAGCGGTTCGGCAAATCACGCGCAGTACGCCGTGGCGCATTGTGCTCAATCTGCAAATCTGGCTGTTGCCGCTGGCGCTGTTACTCAGCGGTCATCTCGATCGTCTCTCGCTTATGAAAGAGTACGCCAACCGCACGGCGGTGTTTGATGCGGCCTTCACGCAGCATTTGTGGCTGCTGGGCGGCACGCTCCTGCCGACGGTAATCATCGGTTT
>NZ_DALYOQ010000069.1:15878-27303 GCF_031974595.1 Pantoea sp. CTOTU46764
CTGGCGATTGCGCGCCGTCCGCGCTGGCAAAATGCTGCGTTTAGCCTGCTCAATCTGATCCAAACCGTGCCGTCGGTGGCGCTGTTCGGCTTGCTGATTGCGCCACTGGCGGGATTGGTGGCGCATTTTCCGCTGCTGGGGCGTTGGGGCATCAGCGGCATCGGCATCGCACCGGCTTTGATTGCGCTGGTGCTCTACGCGCTGCTGCCGCTGGTGCGCAGCGTGGTGGCCGGTTTGCAGCAGGTGCCGCAGGAAGTGCGTGAAACCGCGCGCGGCATGGGCATGAGCGCGTGGCAACAGTTCTGGCACGCCGAGTTGCCGCTGGCGCTGCCGGTGTGGCTATCCGGGCTGCGCGTGGTAGTGGTACAAACCGTTGGCCTGGCGGTGGTCGCGGCGCTGATTGGAGCAGGCGGATTCGGCGCCATTGTTTTTCAGGGATTGCTGAGCAGCGCGCTGGATCTGGTGCTGCTGGGCGTGATTCCGGTGGTGGCGCTGGCGGTGATTTTTGATGCACTGCTGCGTTTACTGTCGGCACTGCTGGAGAGACGTCATGATTGAATTTCACCAGGTGAGCAAAGTGTTCGCCGGCAAAGAGGCAATA
Source organism: Pantoea sp. CTOTU46764 (assembly GCF_031974595.1). Classification (NCBI taxonomy): domain Bacteria; kingdom Pseudomonadati; phylum Pseudomonadota; class Gammaproteobacteria; order Enterobacterales; family Erwiniaceae; genus Pantoea; species Pantoea sp. CTOTU46764. The sequence continues at coordinate 16,480 of NZ_DALYOQ010000069.1, forward strand.
CGTAACCTGTCGCTGAAGATTGAGAAGGGCAGTTTTACCGTGCTGATCGGCACGTCGGGTTCCGGCAAATCGACCACGCTGAAGATGATCAATCGGCTGGTCGAACACGACAGCGGCGAAATCCGCTTCGCCGGAGAAGCCATCGAAAGCATGGATGCGCGCGCACTGCGTCGCCGCATCGGTTACGCCATTCAGTCGATTGGTCTGTTTCCACACTGGAACGTGGCGAAGAACATCAGCACCGTGCCGTCGCTGCTCGGCTGGCCGCAGGCGAAGATCAACCACCGCGTTGAAGAGCTGCTGGCGCTGCTCAATCTTGATAGCCACCTGGCGACGCGCATGCCGCATCAGCTGTCGGGCGGACAGCAGCAGCGCGTCGGCGTGGCGCGAGCGCTGGCGGCCGATCCTGAATTGCTGCTGATGGATGAACCTTTTGGCGCGCTTGATCCGGTCAACCGTCTGGCGCTGCAACACGAAATGTTGCGCATTCAGAAAATGTCGGGTCGCACCGTGGTGCTGGTGACGCATGACATCGACGAAGCACTGACGCTGGCCGATCAACTGGTGCTGATGGACGGCGGCGAAATCGTGCAGCAGGGCAGACCGATCGATCTGCTGACGCAGCCGGTGAATGACTTTGCCCGCGAGTTCTTTGGCCGCAGTGAACTCGGCGTGCGTTTGCTGGCGCTGGGGCGTGCGGGCAGCGCGGCGCGACGCGGTGAATGGCTCGATGCCGAACCGATTGCCGCATCGCTGACGCTGCGTGAAGCGCTGTCGCAGTTTATTGCGCGCCGCACCGACAAATTGCCGGTGATCGATCAGCATCAGCAACCGCTCGGCGTGCTGCACTTCAGCGATCTGCTGCGCCAGCGGGAGGCGAGCTGATGCGGCTGTTACGCGATCCGCTTTACTGGCTGCTGGCGGCCTTCCTGCTGTTGCTGTGGGGCTTGCCGCACAGCGGCCCGCTGTTTGCCCACTGGTTTCCGCAGCTGGAGCGTCCGCTCTATCAGCAGGAGAGTTTCTGGCGATTGGCGCTGGCGCATCTGGCCTTAGTGGTCAGCGGCAGCCTGCTGGCGTTGCTGGTCGGCGTTGGCTGTGCGGTGTTTGCTACGCGTCACGCCGGACGCGCCTTTCGTCCGCTGCTGGAAACCGTGGCGGCGGCCGGGCAAACCTTTCCGCCGGTTGCGGTGTTAGCGATTGCGGTGCCGGTGATGGGATTTGGCGCGACGCCCGCAGTAATGGCGCTGTTTCTCTACGGTTTGCTGCCGATTTTGCAGGGCACGCTGGCGGGCTTAGATAGCGTACCAGCCAGCAATCGCGAAATCGCGGTCGGCCTCGGCATGGGGCCGTGGAAACGCTTGTGGCAGATTGAACTGGCGCTGGCAGCACCGGTGATTATGGCGGGCGTGCGAACCTCGGTGATGATCAATATCGGCACGGCAACCATTGCTTCCACGGTGGGCGCGGAGAGTCTGGGATCGCCGGTGATTATCGGTTTGAGCGGCTTTAACACCGCCTATGTGATTCAGGGCGCGCTGCTGGTGGCGCTGTTGGCGTTGATCTGCGATCGCCTGTTAGAGCGCGTGCAGCGTAAACTTAGTGGGTATGCACAATGAGGCTGTAGCCGACCAGCATCATACCGCCCATGCCGCCAAGCGCCATAATGGCAAACAGGGAACCGATAAGGAGTTTATTCCAGTTCATGAGGAGACCTGAGAAAAGAAATTTAGGGCGGCATGATAACGCGCACACCACGCCAGGCAAAGGCCGTGTGTGCGATTTTTACTTATGCGGGATCGTGCAGGTGAATGGCAAAACCTTGTGCCTGCCAGTGTTCAAACTGCTCGACCTGGCGACGCGTCGGCTTTTTGCCGGTCCAGATAAACAGATTTTGTCCTGGGAATAACTCAGGGCGCGGCATGTCCAGCGGCTCCGCCAACACATCCATGCGCCAGCCTTGCTGCGACAAACGCCAGGCTTCCAGCCAGATGCGGGTACGATCTTCCACCGCCCAACCCAGCATCAAGGCATCTTTACCGGCTTTTTTACGTCCACAGGCCAGACAAAACGCCACATAATCAATCAGCGCGCCATCAAGCAGACTGCACATGGTACGCGCGGTGTTCTGATCTAAACCGAGACGCTGGCGAACCGGCACGAATACGTGATCGATTAACGCATCCACCGGATGTTCCCGGCCAATAGTGGCAATTTTAACGCGCAATTTCGCCGGCCGAACGTGGCGCAGTACGCTCATCAACTCTTCCTGCAGCGCAGACCAACCGTCATCCACATTGACGGTGGCGCCTTCCAGCAACGCTTTCACTTTGCCAACGGGCACGCCACTCTCTATCCAGCGTTTTATCTCTTCGATACGCTGAACATCTTCATCATCAAACTGCCGATGACCACCTTCGGTACGCTGGGGTTTTAACAGACCGTAACGTCGCTGCCAGGCGCGAAGCGTTACCGGGTTGATTCCACAGCGTTCGGCCACATCCCCGATACTGTATAAGGCCATAAAGTCCTCAAAAATACTGACCTGCATAACAACACCTTAACCCTCAGGCTTGGGTTGTACAACGATTTTTTAGTTGTACAACTTGACCGTGTTGAGGATTCGTAGTGTTATCTCATATGTGAGATTTATTTCCCATAAATGAGAGGTAAAGATGTCTGCTTCGGATACCGACGATCGACTGGCGGCACGACTGGCCGAATTACGCGTACAACGCGGTTGGTCATTAGATGATTTGGCGATGGCGACCGGCATCAGTCGGGCGTCATTGTCGCGCATTGAACGCGCTGAAACGAGCCCAACAGCCGCTTTGCTTAACCGCCTTTGCGTGGCATACGGATTGACCATGTCGCGCCTGCTCAGCGAGGTGGAAGAGGAGGCCGCGCTGCTGCTGAAAGCGGAGCAACAGCCGGTGTGGCGCGACGACGCCAGCGGGTTCCAGCGCCGCAACGTATCGCCGCCCGCCAGCCACTTTAAAGCGGAAGTGGTGGAAGGCGTACTGCGTCCCGGCGCGCGCATTGATTACGACGCGCCGCCGATTCAGGGGCTGGAGCAACATATCTGGCTGCAATCGGGCGAGCTGACCATCAGCATGGACGATCAACACTGGACGCTGCAGGCGGGCGACTGTCTGCGCTTCCATCTTACCGGCAAATCCGCGTTTGCCGCTCATGCCGAAGGCGGCGCGCGCTACATTTTGGTGGTATGCAAACCATGATTGACATCGAACGTCTCAGCGCCACCCAGGCGCAGCCGCTGCTGGCGGCATTATGTGATGTGCTGCAGGGCTGTGTCGCCGACGGTGCCAGCGTGGGCTTTATTGATGCCGACGATCGCGCGGCCATTGCGCGCTTCTGGCAGGACAAAATTTACAGCCTGGCGAGCGGCGACAACCAGCTGCTGGTGGCGTATCAGCAGGGCGTGATTGTGGCGACGGTGATGGTCGGTTTCAGCGCGATGCCGAATGGTCGCCATCGGGCGGAGATCAGCAAGCTGCTGGTGCATCCGCGCGCCAGACGGCAGGGCATTGCGCGCCGCCTGATGCAGCAGGCCGAACAACTGGCGGCAGCGCAGGGCAAAACCTTGCTGGTGCTGGACACGCGCAGCGGCGACGTGGCGACGGATTTATATTTGTCGATGGATTGGCAGATTGCGGGGTCGATTCCCATGTATGCCGAGTCAACAGAAGGTGTGCTGGATGCGACCACGGTGATGTTTAAGGTGTTAGGGTGATTGTGATTGTGCCTGCTGTCCCCCTCCTCGGTCCTCCCCCATAAATGGGGGAGGAAGATGCTGCCACATGTCAGTGTTGAAGCTGCATGTGGCAGCGTCTCCTTCCCCCGCTTGCGGGGGAAGGCCGGGATGGGGGACAGCGAGCACAATCTTAAAACGCACCAAATCAGTGCGCTGCCTCCGCCTCTGCCACGCCCAGCGCCTGCATAAACAGCCGGATAATCGGATTTATTTTGCGGCCTTTCTTCATCATCAAACAAAACGGGTTTTCACGGCGAATCGAATCATCGCCCAACTCACACAGCTGACCACGCGCAATAAACGCGGCGGCATAATGATCCGGTAAATAACCAATAAAATGGCCGGTCAAAATTAGCATGGCGACAGATTCAACCTGAACCGCCTGCGCACCGCTGTCCTGCAACGGAATGATGCGACGATCATCGCGCGGCGTCACATATAAATGATTAATGATTTTCTGCTCACGTAATATGTCCAGCGAGATATTTTTATCACTCGAACCGGAATATAAAGGATGTGACATAGAGCAATATAATTTTGAATATTCCTTATAAAGCGGGAAGTAATCGAAATCACTTTTCATTTCATAAACCGGTGCAATGCCACAATGAAAACGGCCTTCACTGATGCCGCGCTCAATATCATCTAACTGTGAGGTTTGCAGTCGAATTTGTACCTTTGGCGCTTTCTGGTGCAGCTGTTGCACCGCGGCAGTGACCGGCGATTGCGGGTCGGAGATGGTGTTATCCACCACGCAAATGGCAATGTCGCCCAGCAGTTCATTGCGGCTGTTGTGTAAGCGCTCGCGAAACAGATTCAGCGAGACGAACAGCTCCAGCGTGGCCTGATACACGTTGATGCCGTATTGCGTCAGCTCAAAACCTTCGCGTCCGCGGCTGCATAATGTCATGCCGAGACGAATTTCCAGATCGGAAACCTGTTTACTGATCGCCGCCAGACCAATATTCAATTCGTGACTGGCAGCGGTTAATCCGCCGGCTTCTACTACGCATTTAAATACCCGCAGTAATTTTAAATCGATATTACTCAGTGCCAGAACCGCATTATCGCTGCGATTATTTGCATTGTTTCCGGACTGGGAAACTTTACTTTCCATTTTTGCTATTCAACTCCGGAATAATTGCGGTGAAAGTACAGTGAACCTGAAATAGGCCCTATTTACCAGTGTAGCCATAAAATAAGCTTTCATTATCTCAACTGGCTCATTCATATCTTTTTCATATCGCTGATGATTATCTGTAAGGGGAAATAGCATGTCTGATAATGCCGAACTGTTATGGGGCGCGCGTTTTAAAGCGGCACCGGCGGCGAGTTTAACCGCGCTGTCTCGTAGCCCGGATTATTACTTTGCATTGGCACCTTACGATCTGGCGGGCTGCCGGGCGCATGCCCGTGAACTGGCGCGCGGCGATCTGCTGAGCGCCGACGAGCTCAGTACCATGCTGGACGCCATTGACGCGTTAGATGCCGATTATCGCGCCGGTCAGCTGCATCCGATTGCCGCCGACGAAGATGTGCACACCTTTATCGAACGCGCGCTGACCGAGCGTTTAGGTGCGCTGGGCGGCAAGCTGCGCGCCGGCCGTTCGCGCAACGATCAAACCGTTAACGACCTGCGTCTCTATCTGCGCGACAACGGCCGCAAGGTGGTCAGCGCCTTGCTGGCCCTGCAGCAGGCGCTGGTCGAGCAGGCGGCGCAGCACACCGAAAGCGTCGCGCCCGGTTTCACACATTTGCAGCAGGCACAGCCGATTGTGTTCGGTCACCAGCTGCTGGCCCATGCGCAATCCTTCGCCCGCGATATCGAACGTATGCAGGATTGGGATCGCCGCAGCGCACGCTGTCCGCTCGGTGCCGCGGCGATGGCCGGTTCCGCCATTGCGCGCCAGCCGGAGCACGCCGCCGCCGATCTCGCTTATCTCGCGCCGTGTGAAAACTCCATCGATGCCGTGGCCAGCCGCGACTATGCCGCTGAATTCCTGTTTGTCACCAGCATGATCGGCATCAACCTGTCACGCCTGTGCGAAGAAGTGTGCATGTGGGCATCGCGCCAGTTCCGCTGGGTCGAGCTGCATGACAGCTACGCCACCGGCAGCTCCATCATGCCGCAGAAGAAAAACCCGGACATCGCCGAACTGACGCGCGGCCGCGCTGGCCGCCTGGTCGGCAATCTGATGGCGCTGCTCACGACCATGAAAGCGATGCCGCTCTCCTACAACCGCGATCTCAGCGACGACAAACGCAACGTGATTGATGCGGTGGATACGCTGCTGCTGGTGCTACCGGCGATGGCAGGCATGATGGCGACGCTGAAATTCAACACCGACGTGATGCGCCAGCAGGCACCGGACGGCTTCACGCTGGCGACCGAAGTGGCCGACTGGCTGGCGATGCGCGGTGTGCCGTTCCGCGAAGCGCATGAGATCACCGGCCAACTGGTGCAATTGTGCGAGCGCGAAAACTGCGGTCTGTCGGATCTCAGCGATGCGCAGCTGCACGCGGTGGATGCCCGCTTAACGCCGGAGGTGCGCAGCGCCCTGACGCTGGAAGCCGCGCTGGCGGCCCGCAGCGGCTACGGCGGTACCGCACCGGCACGCGTGCGTGAGCAGTTGGCACGTCTGCAAACTCTGATGCAGGACCAGCAGCGCTGGACCGAAGATTACGCTGGCCCACGCGCCTGAGGAGAGCTTTATGTCGCAATCAACGCCGATTGAGCCGAGTTTGAACAATAGCCGCGAGCAGACGCATTACGATCTCGATCGTTATCAGGTGGTGCCGCGCCGTTATTACGGCCGCATTACCGCGTCGGCGGTGATTCTGGTGCTGCTGGCGCTGCTGGTGAACGCCTTTGCCCACGGCAATATCGAATGGTCGTTTGTTGGCCAGTTCTTTACCGCCCAGGCGATTCTCAACGGCGTGGTCAACACGCTGATCATGTCGGTGCTGGCGATGGGGCTCGGCGTGCTGTTTGGCGTCATCACCGCCATCATGTACATGTCGCCCAATCCGGTGCTGCACTACATCGCCGTGGGCTACGCGTGGATTTTTCGCGGCACGCCGCTGATTTTGCAGCTGCTGCTGTGGTTCAACCTCGCGCTGGTGTTTCCCACCATCAGCATTCCCGGCGTGTTCAGCGTGCAAACCGTCACCATCATGACGCCGTTCCTCGCCGCGCTGCTCGGTTTGAGCATCAATCAGGGCGCGTACACCTCGGAAGTGGTGCGTGCGGGCTTGCTGTCGGTGGATACCGGGCAATACGAAGCGGCGAAAGCCATCGGCATGCCGCGTCTGCAGGCGCTGCATCGCATCATTCTGCCGCAGGCGATGCGCGTGATTCTGCCGCCGGTCGGCAACGAATTTATCAGCATGATCAAAACCACCAGTCTCGCCAGCATGATTCAGTACTCCGAACTGCTCTACAACACGCAAACCATCTACTTCGCCAACGCGCGCGTCATGGAACTGCTGTTCGTGGCAGGTATTTGGTACCTGATTGTGGTCACGGTGTTGTCGTTTGGACAGAGCCGACTGGAACGTTATTTCTCACGCGGCCATCGTCAGCGTCAGTAATCAGGAGCCCAACATGAGAAACATCGTGCGCGCCGTCAAGGTGAACAAATATTTCGACCAGTTCCACGCCCTGAAGGATGTCAGCCTCGAAGTGAACTACGGCGAGGTGATGTGCATCCTCGGTCCCTCCGGTTCCGGCAAAAGCACCTTTTTGCGCTGCATCAACCAGCTTGAGAAGGTCGATAAAGGCGGGATTTGGGTCGACAACGAGCTGGCGGGCTATCGCATCGCCGGGAACAAACTGCATGCGCTGAGCGACAAGCAGATTGCGCGTCAGCGCCTGCAAACCGGCATGGTGTTCCAGCGCTTTAACCTGTTCCCACACAAAACCGCGCTGGAGAACATCATCGAAGGACCGTGTCGCGTGCTGCTGCGTCCAAGGCGCGAAGCCAGCGAAGAGGCGATGGCGTTGCTCGATCGCGTCGGTCTGGCGCACAAAGCGCACGACTATCCGCAGTCGCTCTCCGGCGGCCAGCAGCAGCGCGTGGCGATTGCCCGCGCGCTGGCGATGAAACCCAAACTGATGCTGTTTGACGAACCCACTTCGGCGCTGGATCCGGAGATGGTAGGCGAAGTGCTGGCGGTGATGCGTCAGCTGGCAAAAGAGGGCACCACCATGCTGGTGGTCACCCACGAAATGGGCTTTGCCCGTGAGGTGGCCAATCAGGTGGTGTTTATGGACGAGGGACGCATTATCGAGCAGGGCGCACCGGAAGACATTCTGCTGAACCCGCAAAATCCACGGATGAAAAACTTTATTAACGCGATTCTTCTTTAACATTACCGGGGTGAATATGAAAAAGCTGTTATTGAGTGCCATCAGTGCCGCCGTATTGCTGCAATCCTCTGCCTGGGCAGATATCGCGGTTCCTGCTGCGATCAAAGAGAAAGGGCTGACCGTGGCGATCATGCCGAACTACCCGCCGATGGATTTTAAAGATCCGGCCACTAACCAGCTGACCGGCGTGGATTACGATCTCGGCCAGGCGATTGGTGAAAAGCTCGGCGTGAAGATTAACTGGCAGGAGATCGCCTTCGAGCAGATGGTTAACGCGGTGGTGACCAAGCGCGTCGATCTGGTGATGTCCGGCATGACCGACACCAAAGAGCGCCAGCAGGTGGTTAACTTTATCGACTACTTCAAAACCGGCCCGCAGTTCTATACCCAATCCGCGCGCAGCGATATCAACAGCGCAATGGATCTGTGCGGCAAGAAAGTCGGCACCAGCCGTCGCACCACCTTCCCGCTAGAGATTGCCAACTGGTCAAAAGCGCACTGTGAAGCGGCCGGTAAGCCGGCGATCATCGTGGTAGGCGCCGAAGGCACCGCCGATGCGCGTACTCAGCTGCGCCAGAACCGTCTGGATGGCGTGGTGCAGGGCAGCGAAACCCTGCCGTACATCATGGATCTGGAAAAGGGCAAATATAAGGCGCTGGATAAAGCCTTCTCCTTCCAGTACACCGGCATGGCGATTGGTAAAGATGCGGGCGAGCTGACCACGGCGATTCAGACGGCGATCGACGCGATGATTGCCGATGGCTCTTACCAGAAAATCCTCGGCAAATGGGGCCTGGCAGACAACGGCGTGGCGAAGGCGACCGTTAACCAGGGCTAAGGAGCGCGCAGATGCAACAACCGGGCGCAGTGCGCTGGCCGCAGGGTAAACGCGGCTGTATGGCGCTGGCGTTTGACCTCGACGGTCCCACCGGCGATGCCATGCTGAATGGCAGCCTGTGGTCAACGCCAGAGTATTTTACCTTTGGGGCCTACGGGCCGTACCGTGCGCTCGGGCGTCTGCTTGACCTGCTGCGCGCCTTCGAGCTGCCCGCCACCTTTTTTGTGCCGGCGTGGGTGGTGGAGCAGTGGCCGCAGCAGTGTCAGGCGATTATCGAACAGGGCCACGAAGTGGCCTATCACGGCTATCGCCACGAATCCTTCTGGGCGATTTCACCGGATGAACAGCGTGCAGTCATGGCGAAATCCGCTGAAGTCTTTCACCAGCATCTGGGCATCACCGCCTGCGGTTTTCGTACGCCGTCGGGCGACTGGCATGCCGAAACGCCACAAATCCTGCGCGATGCGGGCGTGATCTACTCCAGCAGCATGCGCGGCGACGATCGTCCCTACAGCATTCCGGTGGCCGGCCATACGCCGCTGGTGGAGATCCCCGGTAAATGGGAGATGGATGATTACGCCTCGCTGGCCTACACGCGCCAGCCTGATTTCCCCAAAGGCGGCGACCGCATCGCCAGCTATGCGCACACGCGCGATAACTGGCAGCGCGAGTTCGATGGCGCGATGGATGAAGGCTTGTGCCTCACCACGCTGTTTCACCCGAAAATCTCCGGCCAGCCGGGACGCATTTTGCTGCTCGAACAGCTGTTTGAACATATGACGGCGCGCGAAGACGTGTGGTTCGCGCGTTGCGATGCGGTGGCGCAGTGGTATTTGCAGGAGCAACAGCATGACTGAACCTTCACGCTGGCCGCTGGGCTTCCAGTCGGCAGCGATCCTCACCCTCGACTTCAACGACATTCACGGCATTCTCACTCAGGCGCCTGCGGTGGCGGGGCGCGATAAAACGCTGTCGGTGTGGCGCTACGGCACGCTGCGCGGCGTTGATCGCTTGCTGGCGCTGCTGGCGGAAAAGCAGCTCAAAGCCACATGGTGTATGCCGGCGATTGTCGCCGAAGAGCAGCCGGAACTGGTGCAGCGCATGGTGGCCGACGGCCATGAAATTGCCTGCAGCGGCGATACCCATGAAGATTTCTCGTTACTCACGCTGGAGCAACAAATTGCCAGCGTGACGCGCGGCTGCGACAAACTGGCGCACATCACCGGCCGCGCTATTGTCGGCTTCCGCACGCCCGCCGGGCAGTGGAAACCGGGATTGGCCGAGGCGCTGATAGAACGCGGTATTCGCTGGTCATCCAGCTGGCGCGGCGACGATTTGCCTTACTTCCATCCTGGCACGCGCCTGGTGGAACTGCCGATGCACTACACGCTGGAAGATGAGCCCTATTTCGCCTTCAACCTCAGCCCGGCGATTCCGCCGGGGCAATCGCGCATTGCGCCTTATGCGGAAACGCTGGCGAATATGACGCAGGATTTCCACGGCTTCCACCGCTTTGGCCTGTGCTACCTGCTGCGCCTGCATCCGGAAATCATCGGCACCGCCGGACGTATTGGCCTGCTGCGGGCGCTGCTTGACACGCTGCAACAGCACAACGTGTGGATCGCCACTGCCGAGCAGGTGGCGGCGCACTGGCAGACGCAGCCGGATAACGATGTCTCCCATCCGGCGGAGGTGTTTACCCGCATCATCGGAGGCGCGCATGGCGAGCACGCTTGATCAACTGGCGGCCTTTATCGCCGAGACGCGTTTTGCACAACTGCCTGCGCCGCTGGTAGAGCAGGCGAAACGTCATTTGCTTGATACGCTCGGCGCTTCGCTGGCAGG
>NZ_DALYOQ010000070.1:0-27187 GCF_031974595.1 Pantoea sp. CTOTU46764
CGGGACATGGAGGTCCCGTCTCCGCCGGTCCGTCAGGCAGACGAGCAAAGTGAAGGTACCGCGATAGCGGCGCGAGGACCGCAGGACCAAAAGTGGCCCCGGCCTGCGCACTCTTCGTTGGCTTAACTGACAAGCATTACGCCATTTATGGCGACCTTTTCGACAACCGCACGACACCGCCCTTAAAACGTTTCCCAATTGTCATTACTGTGCGCGGTGGCAGGTGCGGCGCGGGTTGGCGTCATCACCGGTTTCACCACTTTCGCCACCGGCGCAGCGGCTTGGCGAGCGCCGGTTTTGAAGCGTGCCACCGCAGAAGAGAGGCTGCTGGCCTGCTGTTCCAGCGACGCCGAGGCGTTTGCGGATTCCTGCACCAGCGTGGCGTTCTGCTGCGTGACGCGATCCATCTCGTTCACCGCCTGCCCAATCTGGTCGATGCCGCGACTCTGCTCATCGGACGCCGAAGCAATCTCGCCCATGATATCGGTGACGCGGGTGACAGCGCTGACGATCTCCTGCATGGTTTCACCGGCGCTGCTCACCTGTTGCGAACCGGTGTTGACGCGCTGCACGGAATTCTCAATCAGCAGTTTGATCTCTTTCGCCGCCTGGGCGCTGCGCTGCGCCAGATTGCGCACTTCGCCTGCCACCACGGCAAAACCGCGCCCTTGTTCACCGGCACGCGCCGCTTCTACTGCTGCGTTGAGCGCAAGGATGTTGGTCTGGAAGGCGATGCCATCAATCACGCTGGTGATATCGGCGATTTTCTTCGAGCTGTCGGCGATATCGCGCATGGTTTTCACCACGCCATCTACCACGTTGCCGCCTTTGTCGGCGGTTTCCGAAGCGGTTTTCGCCAGCTGCGTCGCCTGACGGGCGTTATCGGCGTTCTGTTTCACCGTGGCGGTCAGCTCTTCCATGCTCGCCGCAGTCTCTTCCAGTGACGCTGCCTGTTGTTCGGTGCGTGAGGAGAGATCGTTATTTCCCGTGGCAATCTCGCTGGCGCTGCCAAAAATCGCATCCGCGCTATCACGCACATTGTTGATGGTGCTGAGCAGCGACTGCTGCATGTGGTTTAGGCTGGCGGCAATCGACGCCATTTCGCTGCGGCCTTCCACCTGCAAACTGGCGGAGAGATCGCCATCGGCGAAGCGTTCCATCTGCTGTTGTACCAGCTTCATCGGTGCTAGCAGAATGCGACGCACCAGAATCCACACGGAAACCAGCAGCAGCACCACAACCACCGCCATTACGGCGACCAACACCAGCATATGCTGATAGTTATTGTCATATTCCGCATTGCGCTCGGCCAGCAGTTGCACGTTCTGCTCACGCCACTGTTTGTAAGCCACTTCCAGATCGTCCTGCGCCTGCTGGGCATCAAGGTTGCCATAGGCGGCGTAATCATTGGCTTTCAGGAACGCCGCCGACTGTTTCAGCAATTCAGCGAAGGCAGCAAACTTAGCGTCGACTACACTGGCTGAATCCGCACTTTGTCCGGCAATACGCGGCATGCTCTTATAGAGATCATAATGTTGCTTCGCTTCATCCAGTGACGCACCTGCGCTGATCAGCAGTTTGTTGATGGCGGCGACTGACGCTTCATCCGTCTGTTTTTTTAGGATACGAATGGCAACACGGTTGATGATCACGCGGGTCTTCACCAGCGTTTGCCAGCCATCGGCCAGCTCCCGTTGCTGGTGCGACAGCTGATTGCTGGTGGTGAAATTATGCTGTCCGGTAATCAGTGATGATAAAAACAGCGAGCCGGAAATCGCCTGCATCGCGGTGAAAACCACCAATATCATCATGATGGCCGTCACAATTTTCATTCGTTTAAACATAGGTGCGTCTCTGAGGAAGTAGGCTGATAGTGAAGTTATCGGTATAAAAGCAAATCGCTTAAGTGCCAGCGGGAAATAATTACGTCACAGGATGATGAGAGGCGGGAAAAAGCAGATGAAAGCGTTCAATTACGAGCAGGATTTCAAGCACATCGATTTTCGCCAGCAGCCAGAGCTCTATCAGGTGGGGCGCGGCGAGCAGGGCGTGTTGATGGTCGAACCTTACAAAAGTGAGATTCTGCCGCACTGGCGTTTTCGCACCGTCGAGCTGGCAAAGCAGTCTTCACAACAGATCATGCAGTTGTTTGAAACGTATCGCGCGCAGGACGATTTTGTCGGCATGGACATGGCGCGCAAATATATTCAGATGGGGTACACGCGTGCGCGCCGCTACAGCAATCATCAGGGCGGGCGGAAATATGACGAGGCGGGCAACGAATTGCCGCGTACTACAGAAAAAGAAAAGGCCGCTGCGGCGGCCGTTTTCAAAGCGTGCTGGGATAAACTGCGCGCGGATACTGACTATCTGGCGCGCAAGCGTGCGCACCAGCAGAAGTATGGTTAAACGCGCGTGCCCCACAGATCGTATTCGTCGGCGTGTTCGACTTTAACGCGCACCACATCACCGACTTTCACCTGACGATCGCCGTTCAGATAGACCGCGCCATCAATTTCCGGCGCGTCAGCCATGCTGCGGCCGACCGCGCCTTCTTCATCCACTTCATCAATCAGCACCAGCACTTCGCGGCCGATTTTTTCCTGCAGACGTTCGCTGGAGATCTTCTGTTGCAGCTGCATGAAGCGATCAAAACGATCCTGCTTCACGTCATCCGGTACCTGATCCGGCAACTGGTTGGCGGTTGCGCCATCTACCGGGCTGTACTGGAAGCAGCCAACGCGATCGAGGCGCGCTTCCTGCAGGAAGTCGAGCAGCATCTGGAAATCGTCTTCGGTTTCACCGGGGAAGCCGACGATAAAGGTTGAACGCAGCGTCAGCTCTGGGCAGATTTCACGCCAGCGCTTGATGCGCTCCAGCGTACGCTCTACCGCGCCTGGACGCTTCATCAGCTTGAGGATGCGCGGGCTGGCGTGCTGCAGCGGAATGTCGAGGTACGGCAGAATCTTGCCTTCAGCCATCAGCGGAATAACGTCATCCACATGCGGATACGGATAAACGTAGTGCAGACGCACCCACACGCCGAGTTTGGCTAACTGCTCGCACAGGCTCACCATGCTGGTTTTCACTGGCGATCCGTTCCAGAAACCGGTGCGATGTTTGACATCCACGCCGTAAGCGGAGGTGTCTTGTGAGATCACCAGCAGCTCTTTCACGCCGGCTTCGACCAGACGTTTGGCTTCGTCGAGCACTGAACCAATTGGGCGGCTATCCAGATCGCCACGCATCGATGGAATGATGCAGAAGGTGCAGCGATGGTTGCAGCCTTCGGAAATTTTCAGGTAGGCGTAATGGCGCGGCGTCAGTTTGACACCTTGCTCTGGCACCAGGCTGAGGAACGGGTTGTGCTCCGGCTTAGGCACATAGGTGTGCACGTGCGAAAGCACCTGCTCGTAGCTGTGCGGGCCGGTGATCTCCAGCACCTTCGGATGCACTTCGCGGATCTGATCCACTTTGGCACCGAGGCAGCCGGTGACGATCACTTTGCCGTTCTCGTTCAGCGCTTCACCAATCGCTTCCAGAGATTCCTGTACGGCGCTATCAATAAATCCACAGGTGTTAACGATGACGATCTCTGCATCATCGTAGCGTGGCACCACGTCATAGCCTTCGGTACGCAGTTCCGTCAGGATGCGTTCAGAGTCGACGAGGTTTTTCGGACAGCCGAGGGAGACGAACCCCACGCGCGGTGGATTTTTGACTTGGCTCATAAGGTTAAAAATTCATCATAATTAGTGTGGATAGGGGGGCGATTGTACAGAGGTTGCAGAGGAAAATGTATAGGCTGTGTAAGAATCTCCTTATCGACAACCAATGTGCTGTAGATATGCTTAACTCAGTGAGCGACGCGCGCTCTCATTAAGCGCCGCGCCTGCGTTGCTCGTCTGCGAACGTGATCCAAGTTGTGTAAGCTGACGTGTTTTGCTTAAATGTTGGGTCGGTAAAGGTAAGTACTTATCTTCACTGAAAATTTCAAATCGCACTGATAGTGAATCCTCACTGCCAGGGCAGAAGTGGATAATGTGAGAGCAGACATATGCAAGAGATCGTCAAAGGTTTTCTGAATTTTCAACAGAATGTGTTCCCTGAAAGGAAGGATCTTTTCAAAAGTTTGGCATCCAACCAAAATCCCAAAGCCCTGTTTATCTCCTGCTCAGACAGCCGTCTGGTGCCAGAGCTGGTGACGCAGTCGGAGCCGGGTCAGCTGTTCGTGATCCGTAACGCCGGGAATATCGTGCCACCGTTTGGTCCAGAGCCGGGCGGCGTGTCCGCCACCATTGAGTATGCGGTTGTTGCTTTGGGCGTGACCGAAATTATTATTTGTGGTCACTCCAACTGCGGTGCTATGAACGCGATTGCTTCCAATGCCGATCTGGAGACCATGCCCGCGGTTGACCACTGGTTGCACTACGCCAACGCGGCGAAAGCGGTGGTGGAAGAGCGCAACTACGATTCGGTTGAGAAACGTCTCAACGAAATGGTGAAAGAGAACGTGATTGCACAGCTGAACAATATCAAAACACACCCTTCCGTGGCGGTCGCGCTGCGTAAAGGCAAAGTGCGCCTGCACGGGTGGGTTTATGATATTGAGAGCGGAGGCATCATTGCGCTGACCAAAGGCGGTGAATCCTTTATTTCACTGTCGGAAAACCCGGAAACCTGCTTCGAGTAATTCCGCCTAACCACCTGCAATGCAGGTGGTTTTTCCTCGCATTTCGCTAATATTTCCTCCCGCGCTGAAAACCAACCTCTACACTTGAGAAGCAATTACCTCTGATAAGGGCTCTCTCATGCGATTTCCCCTTTGTGTTCCCGTGTTAACGCTGGCGCTGCTGGCTGCGGGTTGTACCTCTCATGTGGCCGACAAAAAACAATATTCCGGCTTCCTCGGCGATTATAGTCAGCTGCAATCGACCGAATCGCCAAGCGGTAAACCGACGCTGCGCTGGATCTCTCCCGATTATCACGATGCGGATTATCGAGGCGTGGTTTACACGCCGGTGATCTATTATCCGGCGGCGCACCCGACTGCGCGTATCAGCCAGCAAACGCTGGATGAGGTGCGAAGTTACACCGATAGCCAGCTGAAGCGGGCGATTTCTGAACGCAAGCCGCTGGTGACCACCAAAGGCCCGCGTACGTTGCTGGTGAAAGCGGCGATTACGGCGGTATCGGCAGAAAATGAAGGCGTGCAGTTCTACGAAGTGGTGCCGATTGCTGCCGTGGTCGCCAGCACCATGGCGGCAACCGGACATCGCACACAAGAGAGCTCGCTGTTCCTCGAAATCGAAGCGGTGGATGCACAAACCGGCAAGCCGATGATTAAAGTAGTGCGCAAAGCCTTCGGCAAAACCCTACCGAATAACAACACGCCAATTACCCTCACCGATCTCCGTCCAGGCATTGATGAGATGGTGCGCGACACGTTGGCGTTCTCCGTGCCGTGAACCTGTGCCCGGCCGTGTGCCGGGCTTAATGTTTTGTAAATCCTGCACATCCTTTGTCACGCGCTGACTACCCTTAACGGCAGACCGTGATAAAGGAGAATGCCATGCGTTTACTGCCCGCCGCGCTGCTGTTTGGCGCTTTAAGCACGTCCTTACCGTTATTCGCTGCCGATGTGCAGGTTCAGGTGCTGCAGGACAAGCTCGATCATCCGTGGTCCGTGGCTTTTCTGCCCGACAATCAAACGCTATTAATCACTGAACGTTCCGGCCAGCTGCGCAGCTGGCAGCCGGACAACGGCGTGTCGCAACCGATCGGCGGCGTGCCGAAGGTGTGGGCGAATCGTCAGGGCGGCCTGCTGGATGTGGTGCTGGCGCCGGACTTTGCCCAAAGCCGCCGCGTGTGGCTCAGCTACACCACCGCCGATGCCAGCGGTCGCGCCGGTGGCGTGGTGGGGTATGGCCGATTAGGCGATGACAACCGCCAGCTGAGCGACTTTAAAGTGGTGCTGGAGCAAACGCCGAAGTTGTCGAGTGGCGCCAATATCGGCACGCGACTGGCGTTTGATCGTCAGGGTTTTCTCTATATCGCCTTCGGTGACAATTTCGCCAGCAGCAGCGCGCAGCAGCTGGATAAGCTCTCCGGCAAAATCGTGCGTCTGACCAAAGACGGTGAAATCCCGCCGGACAACCCGTTTGTTAATCGCCAGGGCGCGCGTGCTGAAATCTGGTCTTACGGCATGCGCAATCCGCAAGGGCTGGCGCTCAATCCGTGGACGCAGCAAATGTGGGAAAGCGAACACGGCCCGCGCGGCGGCGATGAGGTAAACATTCCGCAGAAGGGCAAAAATTACGGCTGGCCGCTGGCAACATACGGCATTGATTACAGCGGGCAGAAAGTGCCGGAAGCGAAAGGCAGTGAAGTCGAAGGTACCGAGCAACCGCTGCACTACTGGAAAGTCTCGCCCGCCATCAGCGGCATGGCGTTCTACAATAGCGCGCGCTTCCCGCAATGGAAAAACTCACTGTTTATCGGCGCGTTGAAGGAGAAGAGTTTGATTCGCCTGCAGGTGAATGGCGAAAAAGTGGTGGAGGAGCAGAGATTGCTTCAAGAGCGTGGCGAGCGTATTCGTGATGTGCGACAAGGCCCGGATGGCTATCTCTACGTGCTGACCGATGAGTCCAACGGCAAGTTGCTGAAAGTGGGGCTGCCAGACGCCGCCAGCGCCCCACGCGGTTAACTTAGCGTGCCCAGTTACACACTTCCCATCCGCGCTGTTGTGCTTCCTGCAGCAGCAGCGGATTGGGATTCACCACCCATGCATGGTCGGCATGCGCCAGCAGCGGTAAATCATTCATTGAATCGCTGTAAGCCCAGGTGCGTTCAAAGCGCTGATCCTGCTGTAACGCTTTCCAGTCGCTGAGGCGCGTCACTTTGCCTTCGCGATAGGTCATGGTGCCGTAGGTTTGTCCGCTGTAGCGTTCATCCACCACTTCAACGCCAATCGCCAGTGCGCCGTGAACACCAAGGCGCTCGGCGATGGGAACAGCCAGATGATCGCCGCTGGCGGTAATGATCATCACCGTGTCGCCGCGCTGCTGATGCCACTCAATACGCTCGCGGGCGGCGGGAAAAACGCGCGGCATGATGTCGCGATGGATAAAGCGGCGTACCCAGCCTTCAACGGTCATGGTGGCCAGACCGGCGAGTGGCGCCAGCGTGGTGTTCATGTACTCTTCAATCGATAACGTACCGGTGTGATATTTCTCCATCAGGATTTTCTCCTGCTGGATGATCTCTTCGGGGGCGAATCCCTGTGAAACCAACCAGCGCAGCCACAGGCTGGTGCTGTCTTCACAAATCAGGGTTTCGTCCAAATCGAAAATGGCTAAGTCCATCGCGGCTCTCCTCAGGCTGACTGAATTCAGGTTAGCGGAAATTTGTGACTGGCTTAACCGTTCTGCGAAAAATCGGAATTACACGCAAAATTTTTCAATAGTCAGATAGGCAAAAGTGGCAGCGCTGCGCGGTTGGTGCCAGGGTTACTCTAATAAACTCTATAAAACTTTACGATTGGACGGTTTTTTTCGCTGGCCTGAACCGTTAGCGTGGGATGAGACATGTCTTATCTGCAAAAAACCAAGATTTAACAAGGACAATCTGGTCATCCTCATGAGAAAAAACACCTTCGCTACTGCATGGCGGCCGCTGGCTGCATCGTCACTATTATTACTTTTCATTCCTATTTCAACGCTGGCAGAACAAGC
The DNA here is from genome assembly GCF_031974595.1 of Pantoea sp. CTOTU46764. NCBI lineage: Bacteria > Pseudomonadati > Pseudomonadota > Gammaproteobacteria > Enterobacterales > Erwiniaceae > Pantoea > Pantoea sp. CTOTU46764. The sequence continues at coordinate 7,734 of NZ_DALYOQ010000070.1, forward strand.
TCCAGCCGCTCCGCAGATAGACGCCAAAGCCTGGATCTTAATGGATTACAACAGCGGCAAAGTGCTGGCAGAATCTAATGCCGATCAGCGCCTTGACCCCGCCAGTTTGACCAAAATGATGACCAGCTATGTGGTCGGCCAGGCGCTGAAATCGGGCAAGATTACTAACGATGATATGGTCACCATCGGCCAGGATGCGTGGGCAACCGGCAATCCAAAACTGCGCGGTTCATCGCTGATGTTCCTCAAACCCGGCGATCGCATTCCGGTCTCTGAACTGAATAAAGGCGTGGTGATTCAATCTGGCAACGACGCTTGTATCGCATTGGCTGATTATGTTGCGGGCAGCCAGGATTCGTTTATCGGGTTGATGAACAACTATGTCAAAGCCTTTGGCCTGCAAAACACCCACTTTATGACGGTACACGGCCTGGACGCTGAAGGGCAATACAGCACCGCGCGCGACATGGCGATTATCGGCCAGCGCCTGATCAGCGATGTGCCGGAAGAGTATGCGATCAACAGCGAAAAAGAGTTCACCTTCAATAAGATTAAGCAGATGAACCGTAACCGTCTGCTGTGGAGCACTAATCTGAAGGTGGATGGTATTAAAACCGGTCACACGTCTGGCGCGGGCAACAATCTGGTGGCCTCGGCAACCGAAGGTGATATGCGCCTGATTTCCGTGGTGCTCGGCGCGGCAACGGATGCTACGCGTTTCCGTGAAAGCGAGAAGCTGCTGACGTGGGGCTTCCGCTTCTATGAAACCGTGACGCCGATTAAGGCCGACAAGCCGTTTGCGCAGCAGCGCGTATGGTTTGGCGATCATAGCCAGGTCAATCTCGGTGTAGCAAAAGACGCAGCCATCACCGTGCCGAAAGGGCAGATGAAAAACCTCAAGGCCAGCTTTACCCTGAACTCACCGCAGCTGGAAGCGCCGCTGGAGAAGAATCAGGTGGTGGGAACCATTGATTTCCAACTGGATGGCAAAACCATTGAACAACGTCCGCTGGTGGCGATGGAAGCGGTGCCGGAAGGCGGCTTTATTGGCCGGATTTGGGATTTCATTATGATGAAATTCCACGGCTGGTTCGGGAAGTGGTTTAGTTAATAAAAAACGGTGCGCATCAAGCGCACCGTGTTGCAGGGTCGCCATTCATGGCGACCTCATCCCTCACTCACGTATCCACCCTTTCTTAATCGGCATAGCAAACAGTGCGCGATACACCTGATGGGTAAACGCCAGCATCCGCTCGCCATACAGCTGCCACGCCATGTGCGACGCCAGACACGCCAGCAAACCAACCAGAAATCCGCCCAGCATATCCATTGGCCAGTGCACGCCAAGGTAGACGCGTGACCACGCAATGGCGCTGCCGATCACCAGCAACAGCACGCCCGACCACAAGCGATGCCAGAAGATAAATGCCAGGGCAAAGGTAAAAATGGTGGTGCCGTGATCGCTTGGATAAGAGTCATCTGCGGCGTGAGATAAGAACTGATGTCCGAATCCTATGGCAAAAGGACGCGGATGTGGCAACAGCTGGCCGACGCACCATGAGATACTCAGCGCGTACAGCAGCGCCATGCCGGTTTTTAACACCAGCGCACGTTGCGATTGCACATGTTCGCGCGGTCCCCACAGCCACAGCGCCACAATCAGCAGCGGCACGATGGCAATCACATCTTTGGCGATAAAGGTCGCCAGACTAATCAGCCACTGTGGCGAATCCTGCGTGGCGTTGATCCATAAAAAAAGCGTGTGGTTCAGTGCTTCCATCACGATTCCTTGTCCTCGTCTTGTTTACCCGAAAAACAGCAGCGCAAAGATGGCTGCAAAATAAGTTTGATAGCCTAAAAGCGGACCAGCTATGAGTACATAGTCGCGCTCTTAAACTTATTGCGGGTTGTTGGAGTGTTTAACTTTGATGAAAGTTGCAAGAAGGTTTAATTAAAACAGGGCGTAGCAAGAGGATGACGAAGGAGATTTTGGCAAGCTGGCGAAATAGCCATAAAAAAACCCGCAAGTCAGTGACCGGCGGGCTCCACAATTTGGGGATTTCAAAGAAAAGCAGTGGCACTTATTCAGACTGCGCCCCCCAAAGAAAGTTCTGGACAGCGCGAAAATATTTTTATAAAGGCAAAAGTGGCCAGATTATCACGATCAAGGTGCCGGCCAGCGTCAGCAAAACGTTAGCAATGGCATACGTTCCTGCATAGCCCAAGGCTGGAATGCTGCTGCGCGCGGTATCGCTGATGATCTCCATTGCCGGCGCACAGGTGCGCGCGCCCATGATGGCACCAAACAGTAGCGCGCGGTTCATGCGCAGTACATAAGCGCCGAACAGATAGCAAATCACCACCGGCAGTAAACTCACCAGTAAGCCACTCACCAGCATCAACGCACCGGCGCTGCCAAAACCGTGTTGCAAACCACTGCCCGCGCTCAGGCCAACGCCCGCCATAAACACCATCAAACCAAACTCTTTCACCATCGTCAGCGCACCCTGCGGGATGTAGCCAAAGGTGGGATGGTTGGCGCGCATAAAGCCGAGCATGATGCCCGCGAACAACAAACCGGCGGCATTACCGATGCCAAAGCTGAAATTGCTGAACTGGAAGGTGATCATGCCGATCATCAAGCCGACGATAAAGAAGGCGCAGAAGGCGAGCAGATCGGTGATTTGGCTGTGAATGGCGATAAAGCCAATGCGATCGGCCAGGCTTTTCACGCGACGTGCTTCACCGCTTACCTGCAGCACATCACCTTTGTTGAGCATAATGCTGTCATCGATTGGCATCTCGATCTGGCTGCGAATCACGCGGTTAAGGAAGCAGCCGTGATCGGTCAGTTTGAGATGGCTCAGGCGCTTGTTCACCGCGTTGTGGTTTTTCACCACGATCTCTTCGGTGACGATGCGCATATCAAGCAGATCGCGATCGAATACCTCTTTGCCGTTACGGAAGCTAGGATCTAGGCGCGCATGCGCATCGGGATAACCGACCAGCGAGATATCGTCGCCCAGTTGCAGCATCGCGTCACCGTCCGGGCTTGCGAGAATACCGTTGCGGCGTAGACGTTCAATGTAGCAGCCGGTCTGGCGATGAATGCCCAGCTCGCGCAGGTTTTTGCCGCCGCTCCACTCCACCAGTTCCGGGCCGACGCGATAGGCGCGAATAACCGGCAGAAACACTTTGCGCTGGCTGTCGGCGTCAAGGCCGCGCTCACGTGCGATTTGCTGCGCGCAGGTGGGCAGATCCTGATGTTGCAGGCGCGGCAGGTAACGCGCGCCAAAAATCAGGCTGACTAAACCCACCAGATAGGTGAGTGCATAACCGAGGCTGAGATTATCCTGCATCAAGGTGAGCTGATGGCTGTCGCTGATGCTTTGCCGCAGCGTATCGCCAGCGCCCACCAGCACCGGCGTCGAGGTCATCGAACCGGCTAACATGCCCGCGGTTAAACCAATATCCCAGCCGAATACCTTGCCAAGCGTCAGCGCGATTAACAGCGCACTGACCACCATGACAATCGCCAGGAAGAAGTAATTTTTACCGTCGCGGAAAAATATCGAGAAAAAGTTAGGTCCGGCTTCCACGCCGACACAAAAAATAAACAACATAAAGCCAAGACTTAATGCGTCAGTATTAATGGCGAAGTGCTGTTGACCTAAAATCAACGAAACAACCAGCACGCCAATGGAATTACCGAGTTGGACCGAACCGAGGCGTAATTTACCTAAGCAGAGTCCGAGTGCTAAAACGACAAATAATAACAGAACGTCATTTCCGCTTAACAATTCTGCGACGTTAATGTTCACGGTTTAACTTCTTCTTAACCTTTAACACGTTGATGAAAGTGACTTTTTTCGCTATCTTGTGCCGAACGTTAAGGTTCCTGCAACAAAAGCGTTCAAGCCGAAATCTAAAGCGGCGTCATTCTAATCATAATTAACAGCCTCAGCTATCGGCAGTTTTCATTCCTTTCGCCTCCAGCTGTTTCTTTTTATTTCCAGTCGTACGCATCAGGGCAGAAAAAGTTTCATAATTGTTAACGTCAAAGTTGAGGATAATTATGTTGCAGCGCAATAATCGCTGGCCAGCATCGATTCTGGGCGTGATGCTTTATACGCTGGTGTTTATTTATGCACATCATTTCTGGGCCGCCGCCAGTGAACAAGCCGTGCGCGGACAGCCAGAATTACTGCTTTTTTTACTGCCGGGATGTTTGATGGCGCTACTGCAGGCGGAAAGTCCGCTGATCAGCACCTTGTGGGGGGCGCTGGGCGGTACGCTGCTGGGCATGATGTGGTTAATGCTGGCGGTGCCAATCACGCATAGCGGCTTGTTGATTGTGGCCTGGAGTTTAAGTGCGCTGTTCTGGGCGGGATGTGGAGCGCTGCTGGTGCGCTTGCTGCGGATTATGCTGGCGATGCGTGCCGAATAGCACCAGCCAAAACGGGCCCGCAGGCCCGTTCTCTTATGCTTCGATACCCAGGTTTTCTTTGGTCCAGGCAGCGAATTCGGTGTAACCACCAATGTGCTGATCGTCGAGGAAAATCTGCGGCACGGTTGTCACCGGCTTGCCGGCACGGGCTTCCAGATCGGCTTTAGTAATGCCGGTGGCCTGAATATCAACGTACTGATAGTTGAAATCGTCGCGCTCGCTGGTCAGCCTGGCGGCCAACTCTTTCGCACGTACGCAGTAAGGGCAGCTAGAACGGCCAAAAATCACTGCAATCATTGCTTCTCTCCTTCCGCTGCTGTTTTGTGACTAGAATCACATCACAGCTTGAATAATGCGTCACATCATGCCCGCCCATCCTGCTTAATGAAAGAAGAAGTTACCTGTTATTCTGATACCTGCTGCCTATGCAGATGCTAAAACTGATTGAACGCCAAGGGAACCTTCGCATGCGTGATCTCGCTAGATTACCGAAACCCGTGTTGCTGCTCGAAGTGCTCGGCGTGCTTGCCGTGATTGGGGCATTATTGCTAACCAACGATTGGGTGAGCGCGCCTGATTTCATCGCGAAAAAGCCGCTGGCGACGCTGCTGTTTTTTCTCGGCATCGCGCTGATGCTGCCTGCCGCATGGATGATGATGTGGCGCACGGCGAAGGCGATGGCTCCACAATTGTTCAATCATTCCAACAAAAAGAAGTAACCACCGGAGAGGATTTATGACGCCGACTATCGATTTACTGTGCAGCCACCGTTCCATTCGCGCTTTTACCGAACAGGGCATTGATGAGGCGCAACGCAGCGCCATTATTGCAGCGGCACAAGCGGCTTCGACCTCCAGCTTTTTGCAGTGCTCCTCGATTATTCGTATTACCGATCCCGCAAAGCGCGAGCAGCTGGTACAGCTGACCGGCGGCCAGCCTTGGGTCAGCGCGGCAGCGGAGTTTTGGGTGTTCTGCGCGGATTTCAATCGTCATCAGCAGATCTGCCCGGATGCGCAACTCGGGCGCGCTGAACAGCTGCTGCTCGGCTGCGTTGATACCGCGCTGATGGCGCAAAATGCCATGGTGGCGGCGGAATCGCTGGGCCTTGGCGGCGTATTCATTGGCGGGATTCGTAATAGCATCGCTGAAGTAACCGAGTTGCTGGAACTGCCGAAGTATGTGCTGCCGCTGTTCGGCTTCTGCGTCGGTCATCCGGCTGATGCGCCGGACGTCAAGCCACGCATGCCGCAAGCGATGCTGGTGCATGAAAATAGCTATCAGCCCGTCGATAAAAAGGTGCTGGCACAGTACGATGAGCAAATTACTGCCTATTATCAGCAACGTGATAGCAACCAGCGTTCCGAAACCTGGAGCCAGCTGATTCAACGCCTGATTATTAAAGAAACGCGTCCCTTCATACTGGATTACCTGCATCAGCAGGGCTGGGCGACGCGCTAAGCACAAGGAACTTTGCAATGAAAATGGCCATTCTCACCCGCGATGGATCGATCTATTCGTGTAAGCGTCTGCGCGACGCTGCGGAGGAGCGTGGTCATCAGGTGCAGATCATCGATCCGCTCTCCTGCTACATGAACATCAATTCCGATTCACCGGCGGTGCACTATCGCGGCGAGACGCTGGGGCATTTTGATGCGGTGATCCCGCGCATCGGCACCGCCACCACCTTTTACGGCACCGCCGTGCTGCGCCAGTTTGAGGTGCGTGGCAGCTATCCGCTCAATGAATCAGTCGCCATTACCCGCGCGCGCGACAAGCTGCGCTCGCTGCAGCTGCTGGCGCGTGAGGGCATTGATATGCCGATCACCGGTTTTGCCTCCTCGCCGGATGATACCGATGACTTGATCGCGATGGTGGGCGGTGCGCCGCTGGTGGTGAAGCTGGTGGAAGGCACGCAGGGCATCGGTGTGGTGCTGGCGGAAACGCGCCAGGCGGCGGAGAGCGTGATCGACGCTTTTCGTGGCCTCAATGCGCATATTCTGGTGCAGGAGTTCATCAAGGAGGCGCAAGGGCGCGATATTCGCTGCCTGGTGATTGGCAATGAAGTGGTGGCAGCGATTGAGCGCGAGGCGAAAGAGGGCGATTTTCGCTCTAATCTGCATCGCGGCGGCAAAGCCCGCGCCGTGCACATCACCGATCAGGAGCGGGATGTCGCGGTAAAAGCCGCCAGCACGCTGGGGCTCGAGGTGGCGGGCGTGGATATCCTGCGCGCAAATCGTGGACCGCTGGTGATGGAGGTGAACGCCTCGCCCGGACTGGAAGGCATTGAGGGCATTACCGGATTAGATATCGCCACCATGATGATCGAGTGGATTGAGCAGCACGCTTGCCCCGGCTATCGTCCTAAAACCGGCGGCTAACCCGCGCTTTTCAGCGGTTTTCGTGGCATCCAGATCGGTTTTTCCGTAAGCTAAGGCGCTCATTTCTTCACCCCACAGGATATTACGATGGATTCACTGGTCGTTCCGGACATTGACGTGCTGCGTCGCTGGCTGGATCAACAAAATATCACCTGGTTTGAATGCGATGCCTGTCAGGCACTGCATCTGCCGCATATGCAGAATTTTGACGGGGTGTTTGATGCAAAAATTGACCTGGTGGATAACGTTATTCTCTTCTCCGCGCTGGCAGAAGTAAAACCGACGGCGCTGATTCCGCTGGTGGGCGATTTATCGCAGATCAACGCCAGCTCGCTGACCATTAAAGCCTTTGTTGATATTCAGGACGACAATCTGCCGAAGCTGATTGTCTGCCAGTCGATCAGTACCAGCGCCGGATTAACCTTCGGTCAGTTCTCCCACTTTATGAAGCAGAGTGAAGAGGGCGTTTCTATGGTGATCATGGAAGCCTTTGCTAACCACTTGCTGGTGGTTGAAGAAGAAGAGGAGCGACAACCCAGCTCCAGCAGCCACGCGATGCTGCACTGAGTTCCCCGCCTCGCTAACTGCCGCTTTTTGCGGCAGTTTTCATTTTTGCCTCACCACTTTTTATTCTGCACTTTGCCCTTTATTGCCAGATATTAGTCGTGCTTTATGCCACTAACGCCAAACCCCATAGCAGAAACATGCATAACGTATCGCGAAAAGGCGTTTTTTAAGCTGGGATCTGGTGCAGGTGGTGCGGGGGGGCTATTCTTGCGGGGCTGCTTGAGACGTGCAACCTCAGCGCAGGTATAGGTTTTTGCTATTAAACTCCCGCTGAATATTGATTCATTGTGTGCCTGTGATTTAACAGAAAACGCAACGTCCGGATCGCCGTGTATGCAGCGTTGTGATGACCCGCTCAGGAGGAAGTAAAACATGTTCAACCAACGTAAAAAATGGTTGTCAGGTGTGGTTGCTGGTGCATTGATGGCTGCGGCCAGCGGTGTGCAGGCCGAAGGTAGTACGGTTCATGTGTATAACTGGTCCGATTATATCGCGGCGGATACCGTGCCGAACTTCGAAAAGCAGACCGGCGATAAAGTGGTTTATGACGTCTTTGACTCCAACGAAGTGTTGGAAGGCAAACTGATGGCCGGTAGCACCGGTTATGACGTGGTGGTGCCGTCGTCGAGCTTCCTCGCGCGTCAGCTGCAATCGGGCGTGTTCCAGGAGCTGGATAAGAGCAAGCTGCCAAACTACAAAAATCTTGATCCCGATCTGATGGCGAAAGTCGCCCAGCACGATCCGGGTAACAAATACGCGATTCCTTATCTGTGGGGCACCACCGGCATCGGCTATAACGTCGATAAAGTGAAAGCCGCACTGGGCAAAGATGTGCCGCTGGATAGCTGGGATCTGGTGCTGAAACCAGAAAACCTGGAAAAACTGAAAGGTTGTGGCGTCTCCTTCCTTGATGCACCGGAAGAGATCTTCGCTACCGTGCTCAACTACCTGGGTAAAGATCCAAACAGCTCTGACGCGAAAGATTACTCTGGCGCGGCGACCGATTTGCTGCTGAAACTGCGTCCAAACATCCGTTACTTCCACTCGTCGCAGTACATCAACGACCTGGCGAACGGCAACATCTGCGTGGCGATTGGCTGGTCGGGCGATATTCTGCAGGCGAAAGATCGTGCGGATAAAGCCAACAACGGCGTGCATCTGGGCTACATCGTGCCGAAGCAGGGCGCATTGGCGTTCTTCGACATGTTTGCGATTCCTAAAGACGCGAAAAATGTGGAAGGGGCGTATCAATTCCTCAACTACATGATGGATCCAAAAGTCATCGCTGATGTTTCCAACAACATGAACTATGCCAACGGTAACAAAGCCTCGCTGCCGCTGATCAATGCGGACGTGCGCAACAATCCGGGCATCTTCCCAACGCCGGATGCCATGGCCAAACTGTTTGTGCTCAAGGTCCAGGATCCGAAACTGGATCGTGTGCGTACCCGTGCATGGACTAAAGTAAAAAGTGGTAAGTAATTCGTTCTGAACGATTATTGCCTGAAGACGACAGCAGAGGCGCAGTGATGGCCTCTGTTGTGCCATTTTTAGCGGCTGGCTGTGCCGCGCGATTTTAGCGCCGGAGAAATGTTAGTGAACGACGCGATTCCCCGCCCCCCAAATAAAACGGCTAAGGCGATGACGCCGCTGCTGGAAATTCGCAACCTGACCAAATCTTTTGACGGGCAGCACGCCGTGGATGATGTCAGTCTGACCATTTATAAAGGTGAGATTTTTGCGCTGCTGGGCGCATCCGGCTGTGGCAAATCGACCTTGCTGCGCATGCTGGCGGGATTCGAACCGCCAACCAGCGGCCAGATTGTGCTGGATGGCCAGGATCTCTCCCATGTTCCGCCGTATCAGCGCCCCATCAATATGATGTTTCAGTCCTACGCACTGTTCCCGCACATGACGGTGGAGCAGAACATTGCCTTTGGCCTGAAGCAGGACAAACTGCCGAAAGGCGAAATCTCTAGCCGCGTCGAAGAGATGCTGTCGCTGGTGCACATGCAGGAGTTCGCAAAGCGCAAGCCGCATCAGCTCTCTGGCGGTCAGCGTCAGCGTGTGGCGCTGGCGCGTAGCCTGGCGAAACGTCCTAAGCTGCTGCTGCTCGACGAACCGATGGGCGCGCTGGATAAAAAACTGCGTGACCGCATGCAGCATGAAGTGGTCGATATTCTCGAGCGTGTCGGCGCTACCTGCGTGATGGTAACGCACGATCAGGAAGAAGCGATGACCATGGCGGGCCGTATCGCCATCATGAACCGTGGCAAATTCGTGCAGATTGGTGAGCCGGAAGAGATCTACGAGCATCCAACCAGCCGCTACAGCGCTGAGTTCATCGGATCAGTAAATGTGTTTGAAGGCTTGCTACGCGAGCGCGGCGAAGACGCGCTGATCATTGACGCGCCGGGACTGGTGCATCCGCTGAAAGTGCAGACCGATGTTTCCGTGGTGGATAACGTGCCGGTGCACGTGGCGCTGCGTCCGGAAAAAGTGATGCTGTGCGAAGAAGTCCCAGCCGATGGCTGTAATTTTGCCGTGGGTGAAGTGGTTCACATCGCCTATCTCGGCGACCTGTCGATTTATCACGTGCGTCTGCGCAGCGGCCAGATGATCAGCGCACAGTTGCAAAACGCCCATCGCTACCGCAAAGGCGCGCCAACGTGGGGCGATGAAGTGCGTCTCTGCTGGGACGCCGACAGCTGTGTGGTTCTGACGGTTTAAGGGGGCGATATGAGCCAGATTTCTCAACGCAGCGAGCCCGAAGTGTTGGGCACGCCGCTGCAGCGCTGGGCAACGCGCATCAAGATGCAGCATGGCCGCAAGCTGGTGATTGCCTTGCCGTATCTGTGGCTGATCCTGCTGTTCCTGCTGCCGTTCCTGATCGTACTGAAGATCAGTTTTGCCGATATTGCGCGCGCCATTCCGCCGTATACCGATTTGGTCACCTGGGCCGATGGCGAGCTCAATCTGGTGCTCAACCTCGGAAACTACTTCACACTGACCGACGATCCGCTGTATGCCGACGCGTATCTGACGTCGCTGAAAGTGGCGGGCATCTCCACCATTATCTGCCTGATGATCGGATATCCGCTGGCGTGGGCGGTGGCGCACAGCAAGCCTTCAATGCGCACTATTCTGCTGCTGCTGGTGATCCTGCCGTCGTGGACCTCGTTTCTGGTGCGCGTATACGCGTGGATGGGCTTGCTCAACAACAACGGCATTCTCAACCGCTTCCTGATGTGGCTCGGCGTGATCGATCATCCGCTGGTGATCCTCTACACCAACACGGCGGTATATATCGGTATCGTTTACTGCTATCTGCCGTTTATGGTGCTGCCAATTTATACCGCGCTGACGCGTATTGATTATTCGCTGGTGGAAGCCTCGCTGGATCTCGGCGCTCGTCCGTTGAAAACCTTCTTCAGCGTGATTGTGCCGCTGACCAAAGGCGGAATTATTGCCGGCTCGATGCTGGTGTTTATCCCGGCGGTCGGCGAGTACGTGATCCCGGAACTGCTCGGTGGTCCGGACAGCATCATGATTGGTCGTATTTTGTGGCAGGAGTGCTTTAACAACCGTGATTGGCCGGTAGCGTCCGCGCTGGCGGTGATCATCCTGTTGATTCTGATATTGCCGATTATCTGGTTCCACAAGCACCAGAACCGTGATGTGGGAGAGAAAGAATGAGCCAGTTACCGACCATTCGCTCTCCGTTGCGCACCGTGATTCTGGTGCTGTGCTTTATGTTCCTGTACGCGCCGATGCTGCTGCTGGTGGTTTACTCCTTCAACAGTTCGCCGCTGGTCACGGTGTGGGAGAACTTCTCATTCCACTGGTACAAGGTGCTGTTCCAGGATCAGGCGATGCTGGATGCGGTGGGTCTCAGCCTGACCATCGCCGCGCTCTCAGCCACCATGGCAGTGGTGCTTGGCACCATGGCGGCGGTGGTGATTGTGCGCTTTGGTCGCTTCCGTGGGCATAACGGTTTCGCATTTATGCTGACGGCGCCGCTGGTAATGCCCGATGTGATCACCGGTTTATCGTTGCTGCTGCTGTTCGTGGCGATGGGTAATACCTTTGGCTGGCCGAGCGATCGCGGCATGCTGACCATCTGGCTGGCGCACGTGACCTTCTGTACCGCTTACGTGGCGGTGGTGATTAACTCGCGTCTGCGTGAGTTGGATCGCTCGATTGAAGAGGCGGCGATGGATCTGGGCGCAACGCCGGTGAAAGTGTTCTTCGTGATCACCGTACCGATGATCGCGCCCGCTATCGTTACCGGCTGGCTGCTGGCGTTTACCTTGTCGCTGGATGATTTGGTGATAGCCAGCTTCGTGACCGGCCCTGGCGCGACCACGTTGCCGATGGCGATTTTCGCTACCGTGCGTCGTGGCGTGAATCCGGAGATCAACGCCTTAGCCTCGCTGATTCTGTTTGTCGTGGGTTTAGTCGGTTTTATCGCCTGGCGCTTTATGGCGCACGAAGAAAAGCAGCGTTTACGCGATATTCAGAAAGCAAAACGTGGCTGAACGCCGTAACATTAAGGTCGCCATTAATGGCGACCCTACGTCGTAGGGTGCGCATTCATGCGCACCTCAGTTACGGAGCAATACCATGTCGGAAACCCTGAAAAACGGTTCAATGATTAACGCTACGCCGGTGCCGGTGATGGTCGCAGGCTGCGCCATCATCATTACGCGCTGCCTCAGCGTGTTGCTGCTGGCCAACGAACTGGGTTACGACGAACTTGCCAATTTCGTGCATCGCAGCGCGCAAGCCTGGGATTCGACACTGATCTTTATCGCCAGCCAGCTGATTTTCCTGTTTGAACTGCGCTGCGCCTTTACCCTGATGCGCGGCAATAATCATGGGCGCTGGGGCTATGTCGCGACGCAAATCATTGTGCTGATCTACATGTTGATGGCATCGGTGGGCTGGATCTACCCGGAAATTTTCAGCATCCCTGGCGAAAGCAATGCGCAGATCATTCATCACACGCTGCTGCAAAAACTGCCGGATGTGCTGGTGTTAGCGCTGCTGTTTGTGCCCGCCAGCAGTCGCGCTTTTTTCCGCCACCGGTGATACAATCGCCCCCCATTTTTTCTCCCGATTTTGAATACAGGCATTTGCATGCATTGCGCGCTTTATGATGCCGGTCGCTGTCGTTCGTGCCAGTGGCTGGAAAAACCCTATCCGCAACAGCTCAACGACAAGCAGTCGCTGCTGGAACAACTGCTGGCTGAGAGGCCGGTAGGCGAATGGCTGCCGCCGGTGCAATCCGCGCAGCAAGGGTTTCGTAATAAAGCCAAAATGGTGGTGAGCGGCAGCGTGGAGCGGCCGATTTTTGGCATGGTGGCGCGCGACGGTGATCCGGTCGATCTCTGCGCTTGTCCGCTCTATCCCGACAGCTTCAGCGCGGTGTTCACGCTACTCAAACCCTTTATCGCCCGCGCCGGTTTAACGCCGTATAACGTGGCGCGCAAACGCGGTGAGCTGAAGTTCCTGTTGCTGACGGAGAGTACGCAGGGCGGCATGATGCTCCGTTTTGTGTTGCGTTCCACCAGTAAGCTGCAGCAGCTGCGCGATGCCTTGCCGTGTCTGCAACAGCAGCTGCCGCAGCTGAAGGTGATCTCCGCCAATATTCAGCCGGTGCATATGGCGATTCTTGAAGGTGATGAAGAGATTGCGCTGACGCCGGATCAGGCGCTGGCGGAGCGCTTTAATCAGGTCCCGCTCTATATTCGTCCGCAAAGCTTCTTCCAGACCAATCCACAGGTTGCTGCCGATCTCTACGCCACCGCGCGCGATTGGGTCGCGCAGTTGCCGGTTAGCAGCATGTGGGATCTGTTTTGTGGCGTTGGGGGATTTGGCCTGCACTGCGCCACGCCGGAGATGCAGCTGACCGGCATCGAAATCAATGCTGAAGCCATCGCCTGTGCGCAGCAGTCGGCGCAGCAGCTTGGATTAGAAAAAGTGAGTTTTGCCGCGCTGGATTCCACGCAGTTCGCCACGTCGCGGGAAGCGGTGCCGCAGCTGGTGCTGGTGAATCCGCCGCGTCGCGGTATCGGCGCGGAGTTGTGTGCTTATCTCAGTGAGATGGCACCCGATTACATTCTCTATTCCAGCTGCAATCCCACCAGCATGGCGCAGGATATTGCGCGTCTGGCGGAGTATGACGTGAGCCGCGTGCAGCTGTTCGACATGTTCCCGCATACCGTGCATTTTGAAGTGCTGTGTTTGTTAAGCAAGAAGGGCGGAACAGCGTAGCGTTCACCGGAACGGAGGACGTGCAGAACCTGTCTGGCGCCCGCCACGCTATCCCATAATGCTTATTCCGGGAACCACTTCTGATTGATTTGCTGCCAGGTGCCGTTGGCTTTCAACGCCACTAACGCGCTGTTCAGCTCGTTGAGCAGCGGCTCATTGCCTTTGCGTACGGCAATGCCTAAACCGGTGCCAAAGAAGTCGGTATCGGTGATGTGCTCGCCGACCGCGCTGAGATCGTCATTGGCCTTCAGCCACTGATTCACCACCGCCGTATCACCAAACACGCCGTTCAGCCGACCGTTTTTCAGATCGAGAATCGCGTTCTGATAGCTGTCATACGCCACCGCAATCACCTCCGGATGTTTCTCCAGCAGGTATTTCTGATGCGTGGTGCCGTTCTCAACGCCAACACGTTTGCCTTTCAGCTGGCTGAAGTCGGTGAACTGGCCTTTATGCGCAATCACAATCGCCGAGTTAGCATAGTAAGGCTGGGTGAAATCGACCTGCTTGCTGCGATCGGCGGTGATATCCATGCCGGAAATGACCGCGTCGTAGCGACGGAATTTCAGCGACGGAATCAGGCTATCGAAGGCGTTGTTGGTGAAAGTGCAATCCGCTTTCATCTGCTGACACAGTGCTTTTGCCAGATCGATATCGAAGCCAACGATTTGGTTGTCGTGATCAAGGGATTCGAACGGGGGATAAGTTGCGGAAGAGGCGAAACGGATTTTTTCCGCCGCATAAGCATTCATTGCCAGAGTTGCCAGCGCAGCAGCAACGATCCATTTTTTCATTATGTAACTCCTGTAAACCATGCCAGATACGGAACGGGTTACACGATGCCAGTTAATGAATTTATATGCAATATTTTTGCTTATTAATTTAAATGGAAACAGGCGCCGTTTCAGGCGCCTGTTGTGGTGACATTAGTTGCGGCGCTCAAATGCCAGCGCACGCTTCTCAACCAAGCGCATCATCAATGTTAGCAAGCCGTTAACCACCAGATAGATCAGGCCCGCGGCCGCGTACACCGAAATATCGTAAGTACGGCCATACAACAGCTGCCCGTGGCCCATCACTTCCATCAGCGTAATGGTGTAAGCCAGCGAGGTACTTTTGAATACCAGCACCACTTCATTGGAGTAGGAAGACAGGGCGCGCTTGAAGGCGTACGGCAACAGAATGCGCAGCGTATCTTTGCGGTTCATGCCGAGTGCCGCGCAGGATTGCCATTGACCAGATGGAATGGCACGCACCGCACCGTAAAACAGCTGGGTGGTGTAAGCCGCACTGTTGAGTGACAGCGCCAGCAGCGCGCACAACCACGGCTGCGACAGCAGATGCCACAACCACGGAATGTTCTGGATGCTGGGGAACTGGCCGGGACCGTAATAGATTAGGAAGATTTGCACCAGCAGCGGCGTGCCAGTGAACAAAGTGATATAGCCTTTCACCAGCCAATTCAGCACCGGCACTTTGAGCGCCAGCACGATGGTGCAGAGTACCGAGAGCACCAAAGCCGCAAACAGCGAAGCCACGGTCAGCGTCAAGCTGGTGTGTAACCCTTTCAGCAGCTCGGGTAAGTAATCCAGCATGCTTAAGCCCCTCGCTCAAAACGCGTGGTGCGCAATTCAATGCGGCGCAGCACGAACTGACTGAACAGCGTGATAATCAGATAGATCGCCGCCGCCACCAGATACCAGGTAAACGGCTCTTGCGTGCGCGTGGCAATGCTTTTGGTTTGCAGCATCAGGTCGTTGACACTGATCAGCGATACCAACGCGGTATCCTTCAGCAAAACCAGCCATTGGTTACCCAAACCGGGCAGCGCGTGACGCCACATCTGCGGCATGATCAGGCGCAGAAAAATCGCCGACTTTTTCATACCCAGCGCCTGGCCCGATTCCCATTGGCCGACCGGCACCGCTTTCAGCGCGCCGCGCAGGGTTTGTGACGCATAGGCGGAATAGAGCATCGCCAGCGCAATCACACCACACAGGAAAGGACTGACGTCGAAGTTTTCAATCTGCACCTGCACCGGAATGTTGAACAGGCCGAGATTGATGTGGAAGCCATCGGAGAGCGTCAGCAGCAGCTGAGAAGCGCCGAAATAGATAAACAGCACCACCAGAATTTCCGGCAGCCCGCGAATCAGCGTGACCAGCGCGGTACCGATCCACGCCAGCGGTTTCCAGCGTACCGATTCCCAGCCAGCAAAAATCATCGCCAGCACAAGGCCGGCGATCAGTGCACAAACGGCAAGGCCGACGGTCATACCGGCGGCGCTTGCGAGTGGAATCATTTCATTCATCAGAAATTACTGCTGGAACCATTTGCTGTAGATGGTTTTGTAGGTGCCGTCAGCTTTTATCTTCTCCAGCGCCGCATTGAACTTGCCCTGCAGCTCGCTGTTGCCCTGACGCACGGCAATACCTAAACCGGTACCGAAGTAATCTTTATCCGTCACTTTCTCACCCAGCGGCGCGAGGTTGGCGTTCTGCTTCAGCCACTCGTTCACCACCGCAGTGTCACCGAACACGGCGTCGATGCGACCGTTTTTCAGATCCAGCACTGCATTTTGGTAGCTGTCGTAAGGCACAACGGTGATGTCGCTGTGTTTGTCAGAGAGGTATTTTTGATGCGTGGTGCCGTTCTGCACGCCAACACGTTTGCCTTTCAGCGCGGCCACATCAGCCATTTTGCCTTTCTGCGCAATGAAAATGGCAGAGTTGTCGTAGTAGGGCTTGGAGAACAGCACTTGCTTCTCACGATCTGGCGTGATGTCCATGCCTGCCATCACCGCGTCAAAACGGCGGAACTTCAGGCTGGGGATAAGGCTGTCGAACGCCTGATTAGTGAAGGTGCAGGTCGCATCCATCTCTTTACACAGCGCGTTAGCCAGATCGACATCAAAGCCCTGAATTTTGTTATCAGAGTCGACGAATTCAAACGGAGGATAAGAAGCCTCGGTAGCAAAACGCAGTGTCTGTGCCGCTGAAGCGCTGAGGCTCAGGCCAGCAAGGAGGGCAGCAATTACAACTTTTTTCATTAGAAGCATCCTGACTTAATGCGAAAGATAATTAGCAAACGCGTCGGTTTGCGGCTGTGTAAAGTGGCTGGCATCGCCTTGCTCAACAATGTGACCGTTTTCCATATACACCACGCGGCTGGCGGTTTTACGCGCCACTTCCACTTCGTGCGTGACGATCACTTGTGTGATGTTGGTCTGTGCCAGCTCACGAATAATGCTGACGATCTGGGCGGTGATTTCAGGGTCGAGCGCGGCGGTCGGTTCATCAAACAGCAGCACCTGCGGCTCCATCATCAGCGCACGGGCAATCGCGACGCGCTGCTGCTGTCCACCGGAAAGATGCAGCGGAAAGCGATCGGCGTACGGCGTCAGGCGCAGGCGATCCAGCAGCTTTTCAGCACGCGCACGCGCGGCGTCTTTGCTGAGACCGAGCACGCGGCACGGCGCTTCAATCAGGTTTTGCACCACGCTTAGGTGCGGCCACAGATTGTATTGCTGGAATACCATGCCCACGTTCTGCCGCAGCTCGCGAATCGCGCTGTCGGAAGGGGCTTTGGTGAAATCAAACTGGTTGCCGGCAATCTGCAGGCTGCCGGAACGCGGTTGCTCCAGCAAGTTGAGGACGCGCAGGAGCGAACTTTTACCCGCGCCACTCGGGCCGAGCAACACCAGCGTTTCACCCTGCGGACAAGCCAGGTTGATATCGAACAGTGCCTGATGGGCACCGTAAAAACAGTTTATGGCGTTTAGTTGAATACTCATGCGCTAAAAATGAATAGTAATTAGTGTCGCGGATTTTAACGTCACCAGAATAGTTATGCAATTGTGGTGGGTTAATATTTATTTAAGAGCCGTGAAACCTTCAAAGCGTAGCACAATATCGCGCAACTCAAGGTGGATGAGGGCTGGCGCGCGCTATTTAGTTCACAAAATATCAACAAAAAGCGCCGCAAGGATGCGGCGCGCTAATCAATGGTGTTAACTGCGGGAAAAGTGAACGGTTACTTTTTCGCTTCCAGCAGTTGCGTCAGTGAACCGCCGCCAGCGTGGGGCACCTGGCCGACATAACGCACATCATCAACCACCCAGCAAGTGCCTTCATGGATCATCAGCACTTCATCTTTCCAGGTTTTGTTATCGCGGCTCAGCTCAACGCGCAGCGGGATATTGCGCGCATCGCGATTAGGAATGGTGGATGCGCTGGCAACCTCCGCCGAAGTTGGGCCTTGCGCCAGGCTGGAGAAGAGATCGCCTTGGCTCCAGGCCGCCGGTTTCGGGTTTTGGCCGTTGGCGGTAAGCAATTTTTGATAGAGACGATCGCTCAGGTAAGGGCGATATTTCGCCAGCGTGTTGCTGTCTGGCAAACCTTGTGTCGGCTGGCTGACGCGTAAATCGTAGAACTTTTGCGCCACGCTATCCGGACCGCCTTCAACACAGGCCGCGGTGCGCGGGCCATTATCCTTAATGACCGGCTCAACGGTGGTACACGCACTCAGCAGCAACGCTGCAGGAATAAGCAGCGCAAAGGCATTGTTTCTCATCTCGATTTCCTTATTGTTCACTGGCAAAGCGCCATTTTTAGCATAGAGTATAGCCTTGCTTTTAAGCGCTACGAGCTGATTCAGAAAAGGAGAATACCATGAAATTTTCTACAACGCCCACGCTGGAAGGACACAGCATCAGTGAATATTGCGGCGTGGTCGCCGGCGAAGCGATTCTCGGCGCCAATATTTTCCGCGATTTCTTCGCCGGCATCCGCGATATCGTCGGTGGCCGTTCTGGCGCCTACGAAAAAGAGTTACGTAAAGCGCGTCAAATCGCCTTCAGCGAGCTGGAGGAGCAGGCGAAAGCGCTCGGCGCCAACGCGGTGGTGGGCATCGATATCGACTACGAAACTGTCGGCAAAGAGGGCAGCATGTTGATGGTGAGCGTCACCGGCACCGCCGTGATCATTCGCTAATGCGCGTGGTGGTTCTGTTGGCGATGGCGCTGTTACTGAGCGCTTGTCAGTCATCAATTGAAGCGCGTCACGGTTATTGGGTCGATACCGCGCATCCGGCGCAGGGCGCGCGACCGCGCATTAAAGTGGTGGTGATTCACTACACCGCCGAGGATTTCTCCAGTTCGCTGGCAACGCTGACCGATCGGGACGTTAGCGCGCATTACCTGATTCCGCAGCATCCGCCGCAGAAAAACGGCAAGGGCGTGGTGTGGCAGCTGGTGCCGGAAAGCCAGCTCGCGTGGCATGCGGGCCCGAGTTTTTGGCGCGGCGCAACGCGCATCAATGACACTTCGATTGGCATTGAAATCGTCAACAGCGGTTATCGCCGCACTTTGACGGGTTTGCAGTGGCAGCCTTTTACGCCGCAGCAAATCAGCGCGCTGATGGCGCTGGTGGAGGACATCACCCAGCGCTACGGCATCGCGCCGGAAAATGTGGTCGGACACAGCGATATCGCGCCGCAGCGTAAGCAGGATCCCGGTCCGCTGTTTCCGTGGCAGCAACTGGCTGAGCAGGGTTTAGGCGCGTGGCCTGAGCAGGCAACGGTGCAGCGTTATCTTAACGGGCGCGCCGCGGATGAGGGCGTGGATCAGGCAGAATTGCTGGATGCGCTGCAGCGCTATGGCTACGACGTCGCGGCGGCAACCACGCCGCAGATGCAGCGCAAGCTGATTGCAGCGTTTCAGATGCATTTCCGCCCGCGTGATTATCGCGGCATCGCCGATGCAGAAACCCTGGCGATCGCCCGCGCGT
>NZ_DALYOQ010000071.1:0-1324 GCF_031974595.1 Pantoea sp. CTOTU46764
CGCCAGGCAAACTGTGCGTCGTCCGGCGGATAGCTGGCGATTTCCCGCGTTTCACCGCCGCCGTTGCGCCAGCGGCTGACCGGAAGCTGGTCATAGGCAAAACAGGTTCTCATTGCAACGCCCTCATCGCCTCGGCGAAGTGGATCGCGGCGTGCTCTTCTGCCGCATGATGGCCTTCGCTGATAACCTGTTTGCCCGCCACAAACACATCGCGGATCTGTTCGCGCTGTCCGCCAAACAGCCAGCGATTTAACAGCGATGCGCTGCTGACGCTGCTGAGAAACGCGTCTTCTGCCAGCACCAGCCAATCGCCACGTTTGCCGATCGCCAGTTCACCCGCCGACAAACCACACGCCTGCGCGCCGCCCTGTGCGGCTTGCTGCCACAGCAGATCGCCGACAGAAGGTTGATTGGGCAAGGTGATGCGGTTGCGACGACGATCGCGCAGTCGCTGACCGTACTCCAGCCAGCGCAGCTCTTCCAATGCACTAAGCGATACATGGCTGTCGGAGCCAATGCCCCAGCGGCCGCCGCGCGCGATGTATTCCACCGCCGGGAAAATGCCGTCACCGAGATTGGCTTCGGTGGTCGGACACAAGCCCGCCACCGCGCCGCTCGCCGCCATGCGCTGAATTTCATCGTCATCAAGATGGGTAGCGTGAATCAAACACCAACGTTGATCGACCTTAAAGCGGTTGAGCAGCCAGGCCACCGGACGTTCGCCACTCCACGCAAGGCTGTCGTTAACCTCTTTCTCCTGCTCGGCGACGTGAATATGCACCGGCACATCCTGCGGGCAGGCGGCTAAGACTTCATGCATCTGCGCTTCATTCACCGCGCGCAGCGAATGGAAGCAGATGCCATGATTAAGCAGCGGCTTATCCGCGCTCCAGCTTGCCACGCGCTGCTGCTGTTGCAGGTAGGCGTCGGTTTGCTGAATGAAACGGCGCTGGCCGTCGCTGGCCGGTTGCGAACCAAAACCGCTGTAGCTGTAGAGCACCGGCAGCAAGGTTTGGCCGATGCCTGCGTTCTCCGCCGCCGCCATCAGTGCCAGCTGCATGGCATCATCGGCGTAAGGTTTACCCTGTGGATCGTGGTGCAAATAGTGGAATTCCGCCACCTGGCTGTAGCCGCCTTTCAGCATGTCGATGTAGAGATGCGTGGCAATAGCGCCAACCTGCTCGGGCGACAGGCGCTGCACCATGCGGTACATCAAATCGCGCCATGTCCAGAAGCTGTCCTGCGGATCGCCTGCCACTTCGGCCAGTCCTGCCATCGCGCGCTGGAAGGCGTGTGAATGCAGATTCGCTATCGCTGGAATTAC
>NZ_DALYOQ010000071.1:1334-2853 GCF_031974595.1 Pantoea sp. CTOTU46764
TTACCGGTCCGGCAAGACGCGTGGCATCGCCGGGCTCGCTGTTGGGCGCGAGTTGTGTGATCTGTCCAGCTGCGTTGGTGGTCATCAGCACGCGCTCATGCCAGCCGTCGGCCAGCAGCGCGCGTGGGGCAAAATAGGTTGTCATGGTTGATCCTGCATGGCGAAAGGTTGTATATACATATACATACTTTGAAGCCTGGTGTAAATCGCCGAACGCGAAGGGGAGTGGGATGGCAGAAACAGAGCAGATCGACAGCCTGTGGCTGGGGGCCGACATCGTTACGATGCGTGACGGACACTACAATCTGATTGCCGACGGCGCGCTGGCGGTCGATCAGGGAAAACTGATTTGGGTGGGGCCGCGCAGAGAATGCCCGGCTTTTGCCGCGCGTGAACAGCACCAATTTTCCGGCGGCATCATCACGCCTGGTTTGGTGGATTGCCATACGCATCTGGTGTTTGGCGGCGATCGCAGCCAGGAGTTTGAGCAGCGTCTCAATGGCGTGAGCTATGCAGAAATCGCTGCGCAGGGCGGCGGCATTCTCTCCACGGTGCGCGCCACCCGCGCCGCTTCCCAGCAAGAGCTGGTGGCAAGTGCGCGCTGGCGGCTGGATCGCCTGCTGGCGGAAGGCGTCACCACGGTGGAGATCAAATCCGGTTACGGTCTTGATGAAGCCAGCGAGCTGACCATGCTGCGCGCCATTCGTGAGCTGGCGGAAACGGTGCCCGCCGATGTGCAAGCTACTTGCCTGGCTGCGCACGGCTTCCCGCCGGAGTTTAAAGACAATCCGCAAGGCTGGATCGATATCATCTGCCAGCGCCTGCTGCCGCAGGTGAAAGCCGAAGGTTTGGCGGATGCGGTAGATGCGTTTTGCGAGCATTTGGCCTTTTCTCCTGAGCAAGTTCGCACGGTCTTTGATGCAGCCAAAGCATTGGGCATGCCGGTGAAACTGCACGCCGAGCAGCTATCGGCGCTCGGCGGCGCGGCGCTGGCGGCGGGTTACGGTGCGCTCTCCGCCGATCATCTGGAGTACGCTACCGAAGCGGATGCGCAAGCGATGGCGCAGCACGGCACCGTTGCGGTGTTGCTGCCGGGCGCGTTTTATCTGTTGCGCGAAATCCAGCGTCCGCCGGTGGCGCTATTCCGTGAACACGGCGTGCCGATGGCGCTGGCCAGCGATGCCAATCCGGGCACCTCACCGGCGCTGTCGCTGCGTTTGATGCTGAACATGGGCTGCACGCTGTTTGGTTTAACGCCGGAAGAGGCGTTGGCGGGCGTGACCTTGTGGGGCGCGAAAGCGCTGGGCTTACAGCACTCGCACGGTTCGCTGGAAGCGGGCAAGGTGGCGAATTTTGTTCACTGGCCGCTGGCGCGTCCGGCAGAGCTGGTTTACTGGCTGGGCGGCGAATTGCCGTGCCAGGTTATTTATCGTGGAGAAGCGCAATGACACCTTTTCATTTCACCGCCGGTAATGTTCCGCTGCTGGTCAGCATTCCGCACGCTGGTACGCAATTAACG
>NZ_DALYOQ010000071.1:2863-27029 GCF_031974595.1 Pantoea sp. CTOTU46764
GCCGGAAGTGGATGCCGGTTTGAGCGACGCAGCGCGCGGCCTGCCGGATACCGACTGGCACTTGCCGCTGCTGTATGACTTTGTGCGCGATCTCGGTGCCAGCGTGTTGATTGGTCACTATTCGCGTTTTGTTATCGATCTCAATCGCCCAGCAGATAATCAGCCGCTCTACACCACGGCGACCACCGGCTTGTATCCGGAAACCTTGTTCGACGGCAGCCCAACTTTTGCTGCAGGTAAAACGCCGAGCGCCGAGGTGCGTCAGGGTTATCTGGAAAGCATCTGGCAGCCGTATCACCAGCAGCTGCAACAGGAGCTGGCGCGGCTGAAAGCGCAGTACGGTTATGCGCTGCTGTTTGATGCACACTCGATCGCTTCGGTGATTCCGCGCCTGTTTGAGGGACGTTTGCCGGATCTCAACATCGGGACCAATGATGGCGCCAGCTGTTCAACGGCGGTGATTGAGGCGATTAAGCAAGTTTGCAGCGAGCAGCAAGAATACAGCTGGATCGCGAATGGGCGCTTTAAAGGTGGCTACATTACCCGCGCCTACGGCCAGCCGGAGCAGGGCGTGCAGGCGGTACAGCTGGAGCTGGCGCAGCTCAATTATATGGATGAAACGCCGCCGTTTGCCTGGCAGCAGGATCGCGCTGCACAGCTGCAGAAGGTGCTGAAACCGCTGATGCAGGCGTTTCTTGCAGCGGGTAAACCTCAATAAAACCACCTTCGTAGGGTCGCCATTCATGGCGACCAATTAACGCTGTACGTACATGTAGATGGTCGCCATGAATGGCGACCCTACTGCACCATCGCAATGCATTCTCTGCTACACCACAGTGCAACATTACGTCCATCCCGTGACAATCCCCCTGATTTTGCGGCTTTGCCGATTTGGCATAGCGCTTGCTAGGTTGTATGTACAAGTAAAGACCACGCAGCGATTATCAATTTTTATACTGGCTGGCTCACAAAAAGCTTATGCCGACAATGATCTGCCGCACGCTAACTTGTATATACATGAAAGGTCATCTGCAAATATTGCACAAGCAGAGACTGACAAACTCGATTAATAGCCAGGAGAAGCCGCATGACGCACCGTGTTCAGATTCGCCGTTTTTGCCTCACGACCCTGTTTGCCAGCCTGATGATGAGCGGCATTGCCGTACAGGCGAAAGAGTGGAAATCGATCACCATCGCTACCGAAGGCAGCTATGAACCCTGGAACCTGACGCTGCCGGGCGGCAAGTTAGGCGGCTTTGAACCGGAACTGATGGAAGACCTGTGCAAGCGCATGGGCATTCAGTGCAAGCTGGTGGTGCAGAACTGGGACGGCATGATCGCCGGCCTCAACGCCGGTAAATATGACGTGATCATGGATGCGATTGTCATCACGCCGGATCGTAAAAAAGTGGTCAACTTCACCACGCCATACGCCTCAACGCCGGCCACTTTCATCACCACCAAAGATAGCCCGCTGCTGCCAGCCGATCACAACATCATCAAGCTGCATGACGATGAGAAAGAGATCAACGCGGCGATTGCCCCGCTGAAAGCGGCGCTGAAGGGTAAAACCATTGGGATCGCCTCCGGCACGGTTTACACGCCATTTATCGATAAGTACTTCAAAGGCGATGCCGACGTACGCGAATACACCTCGTCGGCGGACGCGATGCTCGATCTGCAATCTGGCCGTATCGATGCGGTGTTCGATGACGTGACCTTTGCGCAATCAATGTTGGCGCGCAAAGAGAACAACAATCTGATCTTCAGCGGTCCACAACTCGGCGGCCCAATCTGGGGCGAGGGCGAAGCGATGGGTGTACGCATGGCCGACAACGACCTGAAGGCCAAGCTGGATGAGGCGATTCATACCGCACTGGCTGACGGCACGGTGAAAAAGCTCAGTGAGAAGTGGTTTAAAACTGACGTAACCCCGTAAGTGAGGTGAAAGATGATGAGCCTGCTGAGTTTTGGTGCTGATGGTTGGGGCCGCCTGATCCTGAGTGCCGCCTGCACCACGCTGCTGCTATCGCTGGTGGCGCTGATGATTGGTGCGGTGGTCGGTTCCGGTGTGGCGGCCGCCAAATTATCGCCTCAGCGCTGGCTGCGCTGGTTGGGTGAAAGCTATTCGGTGGTGTTTCGCGGCATCCCGGAACTGCTGGTGATCTACCTGTTCTATTTTGGGGGATCCGGCCTGATTACGCTGGTTGGGCAGATGTTCGGCGCGGATGGCTTTATCGAAGCGCCGCCGTTCCTGATTGGTGCGCTGGCTATCGGGCTCATCTCTGGTTCGTATCAGGGTGAAGTGTATCGCGCGGCACGCCTGGCGCTGTCGAAAGGCGAGGTGGAAGCTGCGGTGGCGATTGGTATGCCGCGCTGGCGTATCGCGCAACGCATTCTGCTGCCGCAGGTGGTGCGTTATGCGTTGCCGGGCATGTCGAACGTGTGGCAGATGAGCCTGAAAGATTCGGCGCTGGTGTCGGTCACCGGCATTGTCGAACTGATGCGCGCCAGCCAGGTTGCGGCCGGATCCACGCGCGATTACTTCACTTTCTATCTGATCGGCGGCGCCTGTTATCTGGTGCTGACGCTGGTGTCTAATCATGCGTTTCGCCGGGCGGAATCGCGTCTTGGTCGTGCGTGGCAAAGTCGCACTGCGGCACAGCATTAAGGAGCAGCAGCATGATCGACTTCGCTTTTCTCTTTGATACCTTTCTCAAGCTGAGCGCCGCGCTGCCGGTGACGCTGGGCCTGTTTATCAGCGCCTTTATTTGCGGCGGCATTCTGGCGATTGGCATTTTGTCCCTGCGCATGAGCCGCTGGCGCGTGCTGAGCGGTTTCGCGCGCGGCTACATTCTGGTGTTTCGCGGCTCGCCGCTGATGATCCAGCTGTTTCTCATCTATTACGGCCTTGGGCAGTTTGGCGTGATCCGCCACAGCTTCGTTTGGCCGTTCCTGCGCGAACCCTTTATCTGCGCGGTGCTGGCGCTGTCACTTTGTACTGCGGCTTATACCGCCGAGATCTTGCGCGGTGCGCTGCTCGCGGTGCCAGCCGGGCAAGTGGAAGCGGGCCTCGCCTGCGGCATGTCGCGCTGGCTGCTGCTGCGCCGCATTATCGCGCCAATCATGCTGCGCTATGCGTTGCCCGCATACTCCACCGAAGCGATTTTGCTGGTGAAATCCACCGCACTCGCCAGCCTCGTCACCGTGTGGGACGTGACCGGCGTGGCGCAGCAGATTATTCAGCGTACCTATCGCACCATGGAAGTGTTTGTCTGTGCGGCGGCGATCTACCTGATTCTCAACTTTATTATCGTCCAGCTGTACGCGCTGTTAGAGCGTCGTCTGACCCCGGCGCATCGTGTCGCAAAAAAGCCGTTGCCCGCCGTTAAACCGCTTGCCGGAGAGTAATATGCATTCCACATCACCCGTTACCTTATCCGCCACCGACATCCATAAATCTTTTGGCGCGATGGAAGTTCTGAAAGGCATTTCGCTGCAGGCGCATCAAGGCGATGTCATCTCGATTCTTGGTGCCAGCGGCTCGGGAAAAAGTACTTTGCTGCGCTGCATCAACCTGCTGGAAACGCCGGACGCCGGTGTAGTGAGCGTTGGCGGTGAAACCATTGAGATGAAACGCCATGCGCGCGGCCATCAGCTGGCAGCCAATCCGAAGCAGATTGAGCGTTTGCGTTCACGCCTCGGCATGGTGTTCCAGAGCTTTAATCTGTGGTCGCACATGACGGTGCTGCAAAACGTCATCGAAGGGCCGCACTATGTGCTGAAGCGCGACAAGAAAAGCTGCATCGCCCAGGCGGAGCAGCTGCTGGATCGCGTCGGCTTACTCAATCGCAAAGATTTCTACCCGGCGCAGCTGTCGGGCGGCCAGCAGCAGCGCGTGGCGATTGCCCGCGCGCTGGCGATGGATCCGGAAGTGATGCTGTTCGATGAACCGACCTCGGCGCTCGATCCGGAGCTGGTGGGCGAAGTGCTAAAAGTGATGCGTAGCCTGGCCGAAGAGGGGCGCACCATGCTGGTGGTGACGCACGAAATGGGCTTTGCGCGTAATGTCTCTAACCGCGTGGTGTTTATGCATCAGGGCACTATTGATTGTCAGGGCGCGCCGGAAGAGATGTTTGGTGCCGAGGGATCGCAGCGCTTCAAGCAGTTTATCTCCAGCCATCACGGCGCGGAGCAGCCAGCATGACTATCGTGTGGGGCGATGGCCCATTAACCTGGCAAGAGTTGGTGCAGGTGGCGCGGCACGACGCGGAACTCAGTTTGAGCGTCAGCGCCTGGCAGCGCATTGCGCAAGGGCG
This sequence comes from Pantoea sp. CTOTU46764, assembly GCF_031974595.1. Classification (NCBI taxonomy): domain Bacteria; kingdom Pseudomonadati; phylum Pseudomonadota; class Gammaproteobacteria; order Enterobacterales; family Erwiniaceae; genus Pantoea; species Pantoea sp. CTOTU46764. Next base: position 7,183 of record NZ_DALYOQ010000071.1, read on the forward strand.
CACTATTGTCGATGAGATTGTCGCCAGCGGCCAGATTGCCTACGGCATTAATACCGGATTGGGCGCGCTGTGCAATATCACGCTGCCGGAAGATCAGCTTAGCCAGCTGTCGCGCAACACATTGTTGAGCCACGCCTGTGGTGTTGGCCCGCTGCTGACGCGTGAACAGGCGCGCGCCATTCTGTGTGCGGCAATTGCCAATTACAGCCACGGTAAATCGGGCGTGTCGGTGGCGCTGGTGCAGCATCTGCTGGCGCTGCTCAATCAGCAGATTACGCCGCAGGTGCCGTCGCAGGGTTCGGTGGGCTATCTCAGCCATATGGCGCATATCGGGCTGGCGCTGATTGGTGTTGGTGACGTCGAGTATCAAAACCAGATTATGCCTGCCGCGCAGGCACTAACGCTGGCGGGATTGCAGCCCTATCGTCCGGGTGCCAAAGAGGGTTTGAGCCTGGTCAACGGCACGCCGTGCATGACCGGCTTATCCTGCCTGGCGCTGGATGATGCGGCGCGTTTACTGGATTGGGCGGATGTCACCGGCGCGATGAGTTTCGAGGCGCTGCGTGGACAGCTGGTGGCTTTTGATGCTGAGGTGATCGCGTTGAAAGCCAGTCCAGGCATGCAATTGAGCGGTCAGCGTTTACGCGATCTGCTGAGTGATAGCCCGCTGCTGGCGACCAGCGTTGGTATTCGTACCCAGGATGCGCTCAGCCTGCGCTCCATACCGCAGGTGCACGGCGCCAGCCGCGATCAGTTCGATCACGCGGCGCGCCAGATTGAGACCGAACTCAATGCCTGCACCGATAATCCGCTGGTGCTCGGCACGCCGGATAACTGGCGCGTGGTGTCTCAGGCTAACCCGCACGGCGAATCGGTGGCGATGGCGGCGGATCTGCTGGCGATTGCCATGGCGGAAGTCGGCAGCATCGCCGAGCGGCGGCTTGATCGTTTAGTCAATCCGCTGGTGAGCGGCTTACCGGCGTTTCTGGTGGCGCAGCCGGGCGTTAACTCCGGCATGATGATTGCGCAGTATGTGGCGGCGTCACTGTGTGCGGAGAATCGTCAGCTGGCGCAGCCGGCGGTGCTGGATAACTATGTGACGTCGGGTTTGCAGGAGGATCATCTCAGCCTCGGTACCGGCGCGGCGCTGAAGCTGCTGAAGCTGGTGGGCAACGTATGGCAGATTCTGGCGATTGAGTATCTGCTGGCGGCGCAGGCGCTGGATTTCCACGGCGAAGATCAGCTGGCGCAAGGGACGGCGCAAGCATTGCGTCGCCTGCGCGCGGTGGTTGCCAACTGGCAGGAAGACCGCTGGCTGGCGCCAGAGATTTCGCGTGCGGTGCAGGTGTTGAAGAGCGGTTTGTAACACGGTCGCCATGAATGGCGACCCTACAAAATCCGGTCGTAGGGCGCCATTCATGGCGACCTGGCCGACGATCAGCGGCGCGCGTCCGGGCGCACCAAATCAAAGCGCAGTTCTTCGCTGATGCCGTAATAGGCCGACGGGCCACCGGCACGCAGGATTGGCTGCGCTTTGGCGGTTTGATAGATCCCTTCTTCCAGCAGTGATTCATCAATATGAATGGCGACCGCTTCGCCCATCACCAGCCAGCTATCAATCGGTTTGCCTTGCGCATCCTGCAGTTGAATCAGCTGCGTCAACTTACACTCAAAGTTCACCGGGCTTTCCGCCACCATGCTGACATTGACGTGTGATGCGGCAAGCGGCGTTAATCCCGCCAGCGCAAACTCATCCTGTTCAGACGGCACCGATGCGGAGCTCTCATTCATCGCCTCGGCCAGCGGACGCGTCGCCAGATTCCAGACAAACTCTTTGGTCTCGGAGATATTCTGCACGCTGTCTTTCCAGCCACTGCTGGCGAAACCGATAATCGGCGGATGATAGTTGAAGCAGTTAAAGAAGCTGTAGGGCGCGAGATTGCGCACGCCGCTGGCGCTTTGTGAGCTGACCCAACCAATTGGGCGAGGGCCGACGATCGCATTCAAAGGGTCGTGCGGCAAACCGTGTCCCGCGCGGGGCTGATAAGAGTAACGCTGACGAGTCATAACCATCCTTATAAGAGAACCTGAGTGTGGTGCACTAATCTCATCTAATACGCTGAATTCGATTAAGCGCATTGTGCGATGCCGCTAGCCAGAGTATCTTACGCCCGCGCTATTTTCCGGAGAAACTATGAACAAGCCAGCCGCCACGTCACCTTTCCATCCGCGTAACCGCCATCAAGGCCGTTATGATTTTGCTGCTTTGACCGCAGCCCATCCGCCGCTGGCGGTGAAAGTGCGTCCCAACGGCTACGGCGAGTTGTCGGTGGATTTCGCCGATCCTGAAGCGGTGATGCTGCTCAATCAGGCGCTGCTGAAGTTGTTCTATAACCTCAACTGGCAGCTACCCGCAGGTTATCTGACGCCGCCGGTGCCGGGCCGTGCAGATTATGTGCACGCGCTGGCCGATCTACTGGCGAGCGACAACGGTGGCGTGGTGCCGCGCGATCTGGATGTGATGGATATCGGCTGCGGCGCGAACTGCATCTATCCGCTGATTGGCAACGCCGAATATGGCTGGCGCTTCACCGGCACCGATATCACTGCCGAAGCGATTACCGTTGCCGGACAGATTGTGGCGAGTAATCCGGGCTTGCAGCGCGCCGTGCGTCTGCGTCGGCAAAAGGATACCTCGGCGATTTTCGCTGGCGTGGTGCATAAGAACGAGCGCTATCACGCGGTGCTGTGCAATCCGCCGTTCCACGCTTCTGCGGAAGAGGCAGCCACCGTGGGTCAGCGTAAAACGCGTAACCTCGGCCTGGGCAAAAACGCGCCGCTCAATTTTGGTGGTCATCATAATGAATTGTGGTGTGACGGTGGCGAGCGCAAGTTCGTCGGCCAGATGATCGCTGAAAGCGTGGCGCACTCCGACCACATTATTTGGTTCACCTCGCTGGTCTCGCGCAAAGAGAATTTACCTGCGCTGCGCGACCAGCTGCGCGATCTTGATGCCTACGAAGTGCGCATCATCGAAATGGCGCAAGGGCAGAAGCAGAGCCGCTTTATTGCCTGGACGTTCCAGCCGCCAGCTACACGCGCCAAGCGGCTGAAACGCTAAGCTTATTGCGCCGGTGGCAACGCCGGTAAGCTGGCAGCGGAGGCAATATCGCTGCCGGTTTGCATCACTTCTACCGTTTGGTGCGGCGCTTTAATGCCGGCCGCATCAAAATGCTTCTTCACCTTATCATCCAGCGCAAAACGTACCGTCCACTGCTTCAGCGGCTGGGTGGTGAATGACACGCGCACGGTAAAGGATTGGTTGGTTAATCCCACCAATCCGGCAAAACTCGGCTCGCCAATCACCATGCCGCGAATCTCCGAGTTCTCCAGCAACTCTTTCACTGCGCTCTGCAGCGTTTGGTTAACACGTTCGGTATCTTCACTGCGAGCGACATCGTAGTTCGCCACAAACGATCCGATGCCGCGCACAAAGTTGGCGAAGGTGGTGATCGATGACCACGGAACAATGTGATACGCGCCGGTATCCTGACGCACGCCCACCGAACGAATCGACATACGCTCCACCGTGCCGGTGATTGGGCCAATGGTGACTAAATCACCGGTGTTCATGCCGTTCTCAAACTGGATAAAGATGCCGGTGATGATGTCCTTCACCAGCGTTTGCGAACCGAACGACACCGCCAAACCGAGCGCACCAGCACCAGCCAACAGCGGCGCGATATTCACACCGACTTCCAACAGCAAAATCATAATGGTGATGGTGCTGATCACCACCGCCAGCGCGTTACGGAACAGTGTCAGCAGCGTGCGGGTGCGTGCGCTTGGCATTGGGCGGCCGTGCGAATCCGAGGCGAGGCGGCTTTCGATTAAACTCGCCAGCAGCGTCCAGCCGATTGCCGACAGCAGCACAATCATCACGATACGAATCAGGATATCCACCATTTTCTGTCCGGTACCGAGAGTGAGCCAGTGCCAGAGATCAAACAGATTCCAGGCGTTGAGCAGCAGCAACAGCGTGGCAAATACCGTGACCACGCGCGCCAGTTTCAGCAGCGCTTTTACCCAATCGTTGACGCGCTTTTGCAGCTCGGGATAGTTGCGGCGCATATCAGGCGACAGCGTGACGGTTTTGCCAATCCAGCGCGTTAGCATGCCGGAAATCAGCGCGGCAATAACCACGATCGCCAGGCTGCGGACCGTGGCGGACATCATAAACTTCAGGCTGTCGCCGGGATTGAAGATCGAGAACAGGAACAGCGCGATAAAGTAGGCGCTGGCCAGCCAATGCCACACCATGCCGAAGGCGCGGATGAACAGCGCAAAGAAGCTCATGCTGCGATCGGCGAGACGCGACAACTCCTGATGAATGTTGCTTTTGTTGCGGAAAATCAGCCACAGAGCCCAGCCGGTCATGATCCCCATGATCAGCATATTGATCAACGCGGCTACCTGAATGTTGACCTGATTGGAGACAATCGGCACCACCACCAGTAAACCGTAACCGATGATGCCGCTCAGCCAGCTCAAACGCGTGTTCCAGTAGCTGGCGCGCGCATCGGTTAAGTGGAAGAAACGCAGCGTGGGGAAGCGCGGGCAGAAAATCAGCCGCAGCACCGCTTTAAAGAATTCAATCAGCGCAAAGGCGTTAAGGAACAAACCTTGCTGATAGGCGATGGTGCGGTTGTTGTTGTGATAGTTGTCGCTGATGATCTGCCCGACAAACAGCGTCAGCGCCAGCAGCACAATATCGAGTACAAAGGCCATTAAGATGGCAGCGGGCAGGTGTAGCCACTTAGTGCCCTCAAGATTTTGATCGCGTCCCCAGCGTCCCATACGTCGCCAGACCGGCCACATCATACGGCGTGTCAGCCAGTAAAACGCAAACACCGAGGCGGCGAGGGCGGCAAAGTATTTCAGCGCGTTGAGGAAGGTTTGTTGGTTAAAGGCTTTGTGCGGCGCATTGGTGATGTTGTCATGCAGTTGGACAAACTGCGCGGCTACCGCACCGCCATATTCACGCATTACGCTGGTGACGCTCTCCAGCACCGTGGGATCTTCTTCATTGGCCTGCGGCGGTACCAGCACCGGCGGTTCGCTGGTGGATTGACTGTTTGCGGCCTGACGTAACTGATCGATCAGCTCCTGGCGCGAAGCGTTGTTATCCAGAATATTTGCCAGCGCGGCGTAAGCGGCTTTTTTCTCGTCTAAGCTGGGTTCGCTTTCGGTTGTGCTATTCGTTGCCGGGGTTTGTGACTGCTGAGCTGCAACGACTGCCTGCGGCAGGTTAACCGCCTGCGCCGGGGCAATGAGAAACAGGGTGAACAAACTGAAGAGTAACCACACGGCTAAACGCCATGGTGGGCTGGCAGACGACATCGCTTTTCTCCTTTAGCTTCGCGCAGCGGCACAAGAGAGAAGTATAGTCAGTGATGGAAGGTTAGGATTCTTAAGGGAAAATTACGTGGGCAAGGTGGGATAGTAAAAAGGTCGCCATGAATGGCGACCCTACGGGTTAGGAGACGTGCTGCAGGAATTCGCGCAGACGATCGCTTGGCGGGTTGGTGATCAAATCGTCCGGGTTGCCATCTTCTGCAATGGTGCCTTTATCGATAAAGATCAGACGCGAAGCCACTTTCTGAGCGAATCCGACTTCGTGCGTCACGATGACCATCGTCATGCCTTCTTCCGCCAGATCCTGCATCACTTTCAATACTTCGTGACGCAGCTCGGGATCCAGCGCTGAGGTTGGCTCATCAAACAACATCATCTTCGGCTTCACTGCCAGCGCACGGGCAATCGCCACGCGCTGTTGCTGACCGCCAGAAAGCTCAGACGGGAAGTGGTGTGCACGCTCGGCGAGGCCAACTTTACCCAGTAGCTCACGCGCCAGTTTATGCGCTTCCTCTTTCTTCGCACCGCGTACGCGAATCGGGCCAAAGGCGACGTTATCCAGCGCGCTCATCTGTGGGAACAGATGGAATTGCTGGAACACCATGCCTGCTTCCTGACGAATCAGGCGCTCATCCACTTTCGGATCGTTGACCTTCATGCCATCGACAATCAGGTCGCCGGTGGTGATCTCTTCCAGCTTGTTGATGCAGCGCAGTAGCGTGGATTTACCGGAACCAGACGGCCCAATAATCACCACCACTTCGCCTTGATTAATCTTCAGGTTGATGTCGTGCAGAACCTGAGTCTGGCCGAAATTCTTCGAGACGTTTTTAAATTCAATCACAGAATTTTCATCCTTTTCTCAATACGGCGCAGCACAAAGCTCAACACCAACGTAATAACCAAATAGATAATGGCAACGGCGCTCCAGATCTCCAGCGCGCGGAAGTTACCGGCAATGATCTCCTGCCCCTGACGCGTCAGTTCGGCCACGCCAATTACGATAAACAGCGACGTATCTTTGATGCTGACAATCCACTGGTTACCCAGCGGTGGCAGCATACGGCGCAATGCCAGCGGCATGATCACGTAACGCAGGGTTTCGCGGCGCGACAGACCCAGCGCCAGACCCGCTTCACGGAAGCCTTTGTTGATCGACAGCACCGCACCGCGCGTGATTTCTGCGATGTAGGCGCCGGAGTTAATCATGATAGTGACCACCGCCGCGCTAAACGGATCGATACGCAGATCCGGAAAAGCCATCGGCAGGGCGAAGTAGATAAACATCACCTGAACTACGATTGGCGTACCGCGAATCAGTTCGATAAACACTAAGGCGATGTTGTTGGTGATCCAGCCGCCGTAGGCGCGGGCAAAACCGGCGACTAAACCGATAATTAAACCGCCGACCAGGCCGAGGACCGAGATCAGCAGGGTCATTTTGGCACCGTCGATTAAAATCGGCAGGGCAGGCCAAATGACGCTCCAGTCAAACTCCATGGTGTGACTCCAAAATCTGTTGCGTGGAAATGTAAAAAAGCAGGGAGTGTTAAGCTCCCTGCTGGAAAAAACGGCTTAAGCCGCAATTATTTTGGTTCAGTACCGAACCATTTTTTATAGATGGTGTTGTAAGTGCCGTTGTCGCGCAGGGTTTTCAGTGCGCCGTTCACTTTTTCACGCAGATCGTCGCTGCCTTTCGGGAACGCGATGCCATACTGCTGCGCTTCAATCGACTCGCCAACCGCTTTGAAGCGGCCTTTACCAGCGGTGTTGATGAAGTACAGGATGTTCGGGGTATCGTGCAGCACAGCGTCAGCACGGTTAGTACCTAACTCCATGTAAGCGTTGTCGATGTTCGGGAACTGACGCAGATCTTTCGATTTGATGTGCGCTTTCGCGTAATCCACCGAACCGGTGCCGCTCTTCACCGCCACCACTTTGCCGTTCAGATCGTCGATGCTCTTCACGTCTTTTTCGTTCTCGCGCACCATCACCAGCAGGCCGCTTTTGTAGTAGCCGTCAGAGAACTCAATGGCTTTTTTACGTTCTTCGGTGATGGTGATACCCGCCAGCGCCAGGTCAATGTTTTTGGTTTGCAGCGCAGGGATGATGCCGCTGAAATCCATTGGCTTGAAGGCGTAATCGAGTTTCAGTTCTTTCGCGATGGCATCCCACAGATCGATATCAAAACCGACGTATTTATCGCCTTGTTTGAACTCGAAGGGAACGAATGCGGTGTCGGTCGCGACGATCAGTTTTTTGTCTGCTGCGGTGGAAGAAAGCGAGAAGGCCAGCGCTAACGCGGCCACGGAGACTTTAATCAATGACTTCATCATTTTTTTCCTTATTACCCCTCAGGCCTGGTGGCCCGATGTACGGCCTATCATATGAAAAAATTATGCCAACTTTTCAATTTGCTCGAAATCAGTAGTTTTAAGCACTTGCTGACACGATTTTGCGCAGAAGAAAAGTTTTGCACCTTATTGGTGCTTCATTTTGGTGCATGGTGCTGTTGTGGTGCAGACACAGTGTGCACCAAGGGCGGGTAGAGCGAAAGAAGGGATTAAGGAATTGTTAACGACGTCAAAAAAAGCACCACAATGTTACAGACGTAAAAAAAGGCGGGATAACCCGCCTTCGTTATAACACTGAAATTTATTCAATATTCGATTCGATAAACCACAGGAATTTATCCAGATCGCGCGATGCCGCAGTGAAGATATCAGCGGTATCTTCATCGCTGACTTCAGTGATAGCTTTACGCGTGTCATTCGCCACAATCGCATAGCGATCGGCCAGCGCTTTCAGGTGATCCTGCACGCTATGAATGTTCAACGGATAGCTTTTCAGTGGTGTTTTATCGTTAACGATCTGAGTGGTACCCAGCGCCACGCCGCCTAACTGAACTACACGTTCAGCGATAGTGTCCTGGTGATCGGTAATGGCGGTACGGAAACCATCCAGCATCTCATGTACGCCAATAAAGTTGGCGCCACGCATGTTCCAGTGCGCCTGCTTGGTGATCAGCGACAGGTCAATAAACTCCACTACCAGACGGTTGAGCACCTCGATGGTCGCTTTTTTATCGCTGTCAGCGACGTCATTACGGGTGTAAATCAGATCAGACGATTTAGTTTTAACCAGTTTTGCGGTACTCATCATTAATGTCCTCTTATTGATGGTTGTCCTAATCAAGCACGGAAATAAGTATAGCAGCAGTTTTTTAACTTGCAGGGTTGATTAAATCAATGACAGGAATAGATAAACCTTAATATTGCTCAGGGATTGTGCATCTTGACGATTATTTCAGTTAAAACAGATGCTTGTGAGGTATGTTAATTATTTATTAAACGTGTTGCAAAATAATAACGGAAAAATCTTAATACCGCGTTAAAAATGATAATGAGAATGCTTCTATATTTAGCCTGCGGCGAAGCAGGCTAACGAGTGAATATTTATTGCGTATGAGTAATATCCACTTCGCTTATTTTTGCGCTTTTTTGTTTCATGGTCAGCGTTGAACCTGCCGAAGCGACAATGATCGCCAGCAGCGCCATCCACTGTTGCAGCGTTAATAGTTCGCCGAGGAATAGCATGCCTGAAAGCGCAGCCATCGCCGGTTCCAGACTCATTAAGGTGCCGAAAATGCGCGCCGGCAGTCGCGTCAGCGCCATCATCTCTAAAGAATAGGGAATGGCGCTGGAGAGCAGGGCGATCAGCAGCGCTAACGGCAACACTTCCCAATGCCAGATGCCCGGCGCGGCGAATGTCAGGCCGAGCGGCACAAAAATCACCGAGGCAATCAGCGAACCCATCGCCACCGTTGCTGGGCCATGTTCCGCCCCCGCCCGCTGACCTGCAAGAATATAGACCGCCCAGCAGGCACCCGCGCCCACCGCTAACAGCGCACCGAGCGGATCGATGTGACTCATCCCTTCACCGATTGGCAACAGGAACCACAAACCCACTACCGCCAGCAACACCCAAAGAAAATCAAGCGGACGACGCGCGCCGATCAACGCAAGGGTCAACGGGCCCAAAAACTCCAATCCTACGGCCACGCCCAGCGGCACGGTGCGAATCGCTAAATAGAAGAGATAGTTCATGCAGCCGAGCGCTAAACCGTACATCAGCAGCGGCTTGCGCTGCTCGCGCGTAAAGCGCAAACGCCAGGGTTTGAAGATGATGCAGAGAATCAGCGTGCCAAGACCAAGACGCAGCGCGGTAATGCCGGGCGCGCCAACGGTGGAAAACAGTGATTTTGCCAGAGAAGCGCCGCCTTGCAGTGAGAGCATGGCAATCAGCAGCACAGCAACAGGGAACAACACTGGGGCCATATTTTTGGTCGTTTGAGGCGCAGACATCCTGTAATCCAGTCCTTTATTTATTAACAGCAGGGTAACAAGCGCTCAGTGTAAAGGAATCTTCAGCAAATAAGGAGACGTGAATCGGGGAATTAAAAAGCGCTAACAGGTCAGAAATTGGCCAGATTTAGTGCCATTTCCGTAAAGAAACGTCAGGTTAGTTTAGGAATTTACTTAAAGGCATTTTTTGTGATCGGAATTTATGTTGCAGGAATATGATGCTTTTTATAAGTAAAATGAATGACATAGGAAACTTCATTAACTTTCTGTTACACCAAACAATCTGTTAGACAACAAAATGCGGGCAGAGTTTCTTGCTGTTTTTTGTTATATTTATAGCGTTGTCAGGAGAGAAGTATATTCACATTTGAGGTGGTTATGAAAAAAATTGCATGTCTTTCAGCATTGGCTTGTGTACTTGCAGTTTCTGCAGGTTCTGCCATGGCACAAAGCACCGTTACCGGTGGTTACGCTCAGAGCGATTATCAAGGCGTTGCTAACAAAGCAAACGGCTTCAACCTGAAATATCGTTACGAAGACGGTTCTAACCCACTGGGTTGGATCGGTTCTTTCACCTATACCGAAAAAGATCGTACTGATGCTGGCGCTTATAACAAAGCTCAATACTACGGCATCACCGGTGGTCCTGCTTACCGTCTGAATGACTGGGCGAGCATCTACGGTGTTGTTGGTGTAGGTTACGGTAAATACCAGCAGAACGACAATTCAGTACGTTCTAAGTCTGATTCAAGCGACTACGGTTTCTCTTACGGTGCGGGCATGCAGTTCAACCCAATCGAGAACATCGCAGTTGACGTAGGTTACGAGCAGAGCCGTATCCGCAACGTCGATGTTGGCACCTGGATTGCTGGCGTAGGTTACAGCTTCTAAGTTCTTGCTTAGACCAGTTGCACATTAAACGGTCCTTCGGGGCCGTTTTTTTATGGGCGCAATATACGGTTTACCGACTACCAGAAACACAAAACCCGCTACGTGAGCGGGTTTTATTGGAAGTCGGGAACGTTAACCGCGCCAGATCAGGTTTGGGCACGGACGTTCAACCAGCTGTTTGCCGGTGAGCTTTTCAATCAGCATCAAACGCAGCGCAAACGGCGAGCGGGTAAACAGGCAAAGCAGCGATTTCAGCTCAAAAGCCGGTTTGCTCTGTTCAGTCTGGAAACATTTGCCACAGTCGAGGCAGTTTTTCATGGTAGTCATGTTCACCTCCCGAGTGAATGACGACAATATCTTTGTAGCCTTTATAAGCTATTCGCTTACATTATCGACAAAGATAGCACTGGCTATACTCTTTAGCCAACACTATTTAGGAAAAATTTGTGCTTATTTGTGCCTGGTTTACAATGAGCGCAGCCAGCCCGCACCGCAGGTAAAGTGCGGCAGATAATAAAGAGGAAGTTAGATGAGTCGTCGTGCAAAAATCGCCACCAACATGCCCCAGGGCCCGCTAAAAGAGATAGAGGAGCATGTCGAAGGATTTCGTCAGGTGCGTGAGGCGCATCGTCGTGAGCTGATCGATGACTATGTAGAATTAATCTCTGATTTGATTCGTGAATTTGGCGAAGCGCGTCAGGTGGATATGGCCGCACGTTTGGGCGTTTCCCAGCCAACCGTGGCGAAAATGCTGAAGCGTTTGGGTACCACCGGTTTAGTCGAGCAAGTGCCGTATCGCGGGGTGTTCCTCACTGCCGAAGGTGAGAAGCTGGCGGAAGCGAGCCGCGTTCGTCATCATATTGTTGAAACCTTCCTGTTGGCGCTGGGTGTTAGCCCGGAAACCGCGCGCCGTGATTCAGAAGGCCTGGAGCATCACGTCAGTGATGAAACCCTGGCCGTGTTCCAGAAATTCTACGAGAGTCGCTAACTACAAGGCCTTCCACCATCATGCCCAATCTGCTTCGTTCCTTAATGCGTGATCGTATTTTGCATTTGTTGTTGCTTTTAGGTGTGATTATGTTGCCGCTGGCGAAATTCCGCTGGTCGCAATTGCCTGCCGCTGTAGACTGGCACACCATCATGACGCTTACCGGCCTATTGATACTGACCAAAGGATTAGAAAACAGCGGCTATTTTGATGTGCTCGGCGCGCGCTTGATCCAACGCTTTCAACATGAACGCACGCTGGCGCTGTTTATGGTGTGCGCCGCCGCGTTGCTCTCTACTTTTCTCACCAACGATGTTGCGCTGTTTATTCTGGTGCCACTGACGCTGACGTTGCGCAAATTCTCGCGCTTGCCGATTTCCCGTCTGATCATTTTCGAAGCGCTGGCGGTGAATGCAGGTTCCTTACTGACGCCGGTCGGTAACCCGCAAAACATTCTGTTGTGGAGTCACGGCACACTCAGCGTACCCGGTTTCATTGCGCAAATGGCGCCGCTGGCGGCATTTTTAATGCTCACGCTGATGGCGCTGACGTGGTGGAGTTTCCCGGCGCGCATAATCCAGAAACATGAACAAACCGAAAGCCAAACATGGTACAAGCCGCTGTTCACGATTAGCGTGCTGCTGTACATCGTGTTTATCGTGGCGCTCGAGCTGAAAATGACCGGCTGGGCGTTGCTGCTGGTGGCGGCCTGTTTCCTGATCATGGCGCGCAGCGTGTTAATCAGCATCGACTGGAGTTTGCTGCTGGTGTTCGTGGCGATGTTTATCGATGTCTTCCTGTTGATGCATCTGCCCTGGCTGCAGCCGCATTTTGCCGCTATTGGTCAGCTCGGCGAGGGCGGACTCTATCTGCTGGCCATAGGCCTGTCGCAATTCATCAGTAACGTGCCCGCCACCATTCTGCTTTTGCAGAAAGTGCCACCGTCCGACGTGCTGGCGTGGGCGGTTAATATCGGTGGATTTGGCTTATTGCCAGGTTCGCTCGCCAACCTGATCGCCTTGCGCATGGCGCAGGATGCGCGCGTTTGGTGGCGTTTCCACTTGTTTTCCATCCCGATGTTAGCCTGGTCGATGTTGGGCGGATGGCTGCTGTTACACCTAATCCGTTAGCGCGACGCCAATGTCGGCTTGTGTAAAGTTGCATTGGCATTTGTCAATTTCCCATCTAAGGTTATGTTGACCGTTTTTGCCCGGTAATCGGGACAACCGCCTACGATGAAAAATTATGGAAAACAAGAATCAACCGTCTGAACGCGATCAGCAGGATCCGCAAAACACCTCGAATACCCATCAAGATAACAATGAACCAGAACGTAAACGTCCCGGAAAGAAGCCACTGATTTTTCTCGCCATTGTGGTGGTGATCATGATCGTGGTGGGATTATGGTTCTGGCTCACCACACGCAATATTGAAAGCACGGATGATGCCTTTACCGAAGGCAACGCGGTGACTATCGCGCCGAAAGCGGCCGGTTACGTGGTCAAGCTGCTGGTGCGCGATAACCAGCGCGTGAAGCAGGGCGATTTGCTGGTGGAGATCGATGCACGCGACAGTGAAGCGCAGCGCGATCAGGCCAAAGCCCAGCTTGGTCTGGCACAGGCGCAGCTGCATCAGGCGCAGGCGCAGTTAGCTTTGTCTCGCGTGCAGTATCCGGCGCAGCGCGATCAGGCACTCGCCGACCAGGCTAAAGCGCAGGCAAATTTACTTAATGCACAGGCTGATTATCGTCGCCAGCGCGGTGTTGATCCGCGTGCCACATCTCAGCGCAATATTGATACTGCCGCCGCGCAGCTGCGTTCGGCTGAAGCGCAACTGCAAAGCGCTAAAGCGCAGGTTGAAGTGGCTTCTCAGGTGAAGCTGCAAATCCGGCAGCAGGAAACCAATGTTGAAGCGCGTGAGCAGCAGGTTGAGCAGGCGCAGGCGCAGCTCAACACCGCCGAATTGAATCTCTCCTATACCCAGGTTCGCGCGCCATACGATGGCTTCGTCACCAAGCGTAACGTGCATCTCGGCACATTGGTGCAGGCCGGCAGCGCGCTGTTCTCGCTGGTTTCGCCTGAAATCTGGATTAATGCCAACTTCAAAGAGTCGCAGCTGGCGCGTATGAAGCCGGGCGACAAAGTGGAAATTAGCGTTGATGCCTGGCCGGATATGAAGCTGGAAGGGCACGTGGATAGCGTGCAGATGGGATCCGGTTCACGCTTCTCCACCTTCCCGGCGGAAAACGCCACCGGCAACTACGTGAAAATCGTGCAGCGCGTGCCGGTGAAAATTGTCATCGATAAAGGGTTAGATCCCAATCATCCGCTGCCGCTGGGCTTGTCGGTTGAGCCGAAGGTTACAGTGGAATGAGTGCGAGCGAAAGCTGGCGTCCGGCCAGCAATCCGTGGCTGGTCGCTATTACGGTGACGCTGGCGGTGTTTATGGAGATCCTCGACACCACCATCGTTAACGTCGCGCTGCCGCACATTGCCGGTTCGCTCTCCTCCAGTTACGACGAATCGACCTGGGTTTTAACCTCTTATCTGGTCGCCAACGGCATCGTATTGCCGATCTCGGCGTTCTTCAGCCGCCTATTTGGCCGCAAGCAATTCTTCCTGATCTGCATCGTGATGTTCACCATCTGTTCCTTCCTGTGCGGTATCGCCACGGAACTGTGGCAGATCATTCTGTTCCGCGTGCTGCAGGGCTTTTTTGGCGGCGGATTGCAGCCGGTGCAACAATCGGTGCTGCTCGATTACTTCAAAGCGGAAGATCGTGGCAAAGCTTTTGGCCTGTCGTCGATTGCGATTATCGTCGCACCGGTAATTGGTCCCACGCTCGGCGGTTGGATCACCGATAACTACAGCTGGCGCTGGGTGTTCTTCATTAATATACCGGTTGGTATTTTGACGGTAATGGCGATTTATCAATTGCTGGAAGATCCACCGTGGGAACGCAAGTGGGATAAAGGCCGCCTGAAAATCGATTACATCGGCATCAGCCTGATCACGCTGGGGCTGGGCTGCTTGCAGGTGTTCCTCGATCGTGGCGAAGATGAAGATTGGTTTGCCTCGCACTTTATTCGCCTGTTCGCCATGCTGGCGGTGATAGGCATTATCGGCGCCATTTATTGGCTGCTGTATGCCCGTAAACCGGTGGTCGATCTCACCGTAATGAAAGACCGCAACTTCTGGGTGGCGGGCTTGCTGATGGCGGGCATGGCGATGATTCTCTATGGCAGCTCAGTGGTGCTTCCCCAGCTGGCGCAGCAGGATCTCGGTTACACCGCAACCTGGTCGGGGCTGGTGCTGTCGCCCGGCGCGATATTGATTGTGCTGACGATACCCATCGTGCTGAAGCTGATGCCGATCGTGCAAACGCGCTACATCATTGCGTTCGGCTTCACCTGCCTTGCCAGCGCGTTCTTTTATTCCACCACGTTAACGCCTAACGTCGATTTCACCACGCTGGTGATGATGCGGAGCGCGCAGTCGATCGGCCTTGGTTTCCTGTTTGTGCCGCTGACCACCATTGCGTTCATCACCGTGCCGCAGCGATTAAACGCCGATGCCTCAGCATTGTTCACCATGTTCCGTAACGTCGCGGGCTCGATCGGCATTTCGCTGTCGACGGCGGGCATTACCGAACGTATGCAGACGCGTTCGGCCAGCATGGTGCACAACATGTCGCCGCTCAATGAGCCTTACAATCTCACGCTGCAACACTGGGCTGATTCGATCCGTAATTTCACCACCGCCGTGGGCGATCCACTGGTGCTGGCGAGCGGGCAGCTCTATCAGGAGATGATCGCTCAGGCGCGTATTCTGGCGTACATCGACGTCTTTATGGGCCTGAGTATTGTGGCGCTGCTATTGATTCCATTCTGTTGGTTGCTTTCGCCAATTAAGAGCGAAGGCGGTGCAGGAGCACATTAAAATGAAAATGATTTCACGATCTCAGCCGTCACTGACGTTGCTGGCGCTATCACTGTTGCTGGCCGGATGCGCGGTAGGACCGGATTATCAGCCGCCGCAGGCGCACACGCCGGGCGGTTACCACGATTTGCCTTCACAGCAAGCATCTAAGCCGCTAGCGGCGGCGACCAATCCGCTGTGGTGGAAAAGCTTTAACGATCCCCAACTTGACAGCCTGATTGAGCGCGCCATTGCCGGCAACTTAACGCTGCAACAATCGGTACTGCGTATTGCCGGTGCGCGCGAGCAGCTGGCGCAGGCGCGCGGTGGCTTATTCCCCTCGCTTAACGGCTCGGCAAAAGTCACGCGCCAGCAGCTGGGTTTAAAAGGCTTGCTGAAATCCAACGGCGTTTATGACCAGGTTGATAGCGATGTCGCCAGCCAGCTCAACGGTTTAGATCATTCCGTTACTCTTTATCAGGGCAGCTTTGACGCCAGCTGGGAACTGGATCTGTGGGGCAAAGTGCGCCGCCAAATGGAAGCCGCAGATGCGCAGCAGCAGGCGGCTATCGAGCAGCGCAACGATGCGTTGGTGTCGCTGGAAGCTGAAGTCGCGCGTGCCTATCTGCAACTGCGCGGTTCGCAGGCGGTGCTGGCGACCTTGCAACAGCAGATCGAGGTGGCGCAGCAAACCTGGGAGCTGACCAAAAGCCAGCAGCAAAATGGCTTAGCGCCCACCACCGATGTGGAAAACGCCCGCGCGCAGTTGGCCTCACTGAATGCGCAGCTGCCGCAATATCAGGCGCAGCAGCAGCAGGCGATGAACGGTTTGGCGGTGCTGTTGGGTAAAACGCCGGGCGCGCTGGATAATGAACTGATGAACATCAAGCCGCTGCCCGATTTGCCGAAATTGGTGCCGGTGGGCATTCCGTCCACGCTGGCGCGGCGACGTCCGGATATTCGTCAAGCTGAAGCCACGCTGCATGCGGAAACCGCGAACATTGGCGTATCGGTTGCTGACCTGTTCCCCAGCTTGTCGCTCACCGGTCAACTGGGTGTACGAAATACCGATGCCAGCTATCTGGATGACTGGAGCAGCCACTTCTTTAGTGTTGGGCCGTCGCTATCGATTCCTATATTTCAAGGCGGCCGTTTAGTTTCCAGCGTAAAACTGGCGCGCGCGCAGCAAGCCAGTGCGGCGCTTGATTATCGGCAAACGGTATTAACCGCGCTGCAGGATGTGGAGAATGCGCTGGTGAGTTATCGCGCCGATCAGCAGCAGGTTATTGCACTGGATGAAACCACCGGCGCACTGCAACGCGCATTTGATTTAGCCAGCGACAGTTATCGTCAGGGTATTTCTACGTTCCTCGATGTATTAGATGCGCAGCGACAACTGGCACAAGCCAAAGCACAGTCGACGCAGGCGCGCATGCAAAGTGCGCTCGATTTAGTGGCGTTATATAAAGCGCTGGGTGGTGGCTGGGAAGCTTATCAAAATGTCAACCTGCCGGACTATTCTGTGTTTGGTCCCGCAACAGAAGTGCATTAATTTCACTTAGTAGCCGGTTAATCGCCGGCTTTTTTATCGGTACGATATGAAAAAAATGAGATACTTCTCTCATCCTCCATCAATATATTACGCCACATTGAAAATAGGTTTTTCGTTACACCATTAATCCTTGCTTACCTTTGTGCTCACTAATGCTGCAACGCGCAATAGCCGCTAAATGATTGTTTATTACCTGAGAATATTGGTCTGAAATCGATTCCAGTTCCGCCATAAGGAACAACTCTGGTTGTTAATTCAGGGTTAATTAAAGCAACCCTTGCCGTTTTAAAACGCAATGTAAGAATTAGGTAAGCAAGTTCAGATTAATCCGGGCAATAAAATTAATTTATTTTTTTATTTGAATTAGGTAATCTTGCCACTACAGTTTATTTAAACCCCTTAAGCAAGGACATTGTGATGAGTGACGCATTTAAAGTTCTGAACAACATTCGCACATTACGTGCGCAGGCTCGTGAACTGCCATTGACCGATCTGGAAGAAATTCTGGAGAAATTAACTGTTGTTGTGACTGAACGTCGTGACGAAGTAAACGCTGAAGAAGCGCAGAACCGCGAAAAAGAAGAGAAGCTGTCTAAATATCGCGAAATGCTGCTGGCTGACGGTATTGATCCGAACGAATTACTGGGTGCTCTGGAAGTTGGTAAAAAGCGCGCTAAGCGTGCACCACGTCCAGCAAAATATTCTTACACCGATGAAAACGGCGAAGTAAAATCATGGACCGGTCAGGGCCGTACCCCAGCTGCGATTAAAAAAGCGCTGGATTCTGGTAAAAGCCTCGATACTTTCCTGATCAAATAATCCGCACAATCCTTGTAAGTGGGAGCCGGGGGCAAATGCCCCCGGCTTTTTTGTTATTTTTATTTCTGTATGAGCAACAACACCTTTAGCCCATAGCAACGTTTGCCTCTGGCGCAGAGGTGGCGTCCGGGTGCCCGCTTCTGGCATAATGCCCGCTGTTTTTTCCTCCACTGCGTAACAAAGGTCAATGCCGTGTTAGTTTCCAGCAATATCACCATGCAGTTCGGCAGTAAGCCGCTGTTCGAAAATATCTCCGTTAAATTTGGCGGCGGTAATCGTTACGGTTTAATCGGTGCGAACGGCAGCGGTAAATCTACCTTTATGAAAATACTGGGCGGCGACCTGGTGCCGACGGGTGGAAATGTTTCCCTCGACCCCAATGAGCGTATCGGTAAGTTACGTCAGGACCAATTCGCCTTTGAGCAATATAGTGTGCTGGACACCGTGATCATGGGCCACAATGAATTGTGGGCTGTGAAGCAAGAGCGTGACCGTATATATGCTTTACCGGAAATGAGCGAAGAGGAAGGCTATAAAGTCGCCGACCTTGAAGTCGAATATGGCGAGATGGACGGTTACAGTTCGGAATCACGTGCCGGTGAATTATTACTGGGCGTTGGCATTCCGGTGGAGCAGCACTACGGTCCGATGAGCGAAATTGCGCCGGGCTGGAAATTGCGTGTGCTTTTAGCGCAGGCATTATTTGCTAATCCGGATATTTTGTTGCTCGATGAACCGACCAACAACCTGGATATCGATACCATTCGTTGGTTGGAGCAAGTGCTCAACGAACGTAACAGCACCATGATCATCATTTCGCATGACCGTCACTTCCTGAATATGGTGTGCACGCATATGGCGGATCTGGATTACGGCGAACTGCGCGTTTATCCGGGTAATTATGACGAATATATGACCGCGGCTACTCAATCACGCGAACGTTTATTATCGGATAACGCCAAGAAGAAAGCGCAAATTGCCGATCTACAATCGTTCGTC
The DNA here is from genome assembly GCF_031974595.1 of Pantoea sp. CTOTU46764. NCBI lineage: Bacteria > Pseudomonadati > Pseudomonadota > Gammaproteobacteria > Enterobacterales > Erwiniaceae > Pantoea > Pantoea sp. CTOTU46764. The sequence goes on from NZ_DALYOQ010000071.1 coordinate 26,128, forward strand.
AGCCGTTTTAGCGCCAACGCCTCTAAATCTCGTCAGGCGACTTCGCGTGCCAAGCAGATTGATAAAATTAAGCTGGAAGAAGTTAAAGCGTCCAGCCGTCAAAACCCGTTTATCCGTTTTGACCAGGATAAGAAACTGTTCCGTAATGCGCTGGAAGTTGAAGCGCTGACCAAAGGTTTTGATAACGGTCCGCTGTTTAATAAACTCAACCTGATGTTAGAAGTCGGCGAGAAATTGGCGATCCTCGGTGCCAACGGTATCGGTAAAACCACGCTGCTGAAAACGCTTGTCGGTGAACATACGCCGGATAGCGGCACGGTGAAATGGTCTGAGAATGCGCGCATTGGTTATTACGGCCAGGATCACGCGGAAGACTTTGCTGAAGACCTGACGGTATTCGACTGGATGAGCCAGTGGAAGCAGGAAGGCGATGACGAACAAGCGGTGCGCAGTATTCTTGGCCGCCTGCTGTTTGGTCACGACGAGATCAACAAGCCAGCCAAAGTGCTGTCGGGTGGTGAGAAGGGCCGCATGCTGTTTGGCAAACTGATGATGCAGAAGCCCAACATCCTGATCATGGATGAACCGACTAACCACCTTGATATGGAATCGATCGAGTCGCTGAACATGGCGCTGGAGATGTACGAAGGTACCCTGATTTTCGTTTCGCACGACCGTGAATTTGTCAGCTCGCTGGCTACCCGCGTGATGGAGATGAAAGCCGATCGTATTATCGACTTCACCGGTAACTATGAAGATTACCTGCGCAGTCAGGGGATTGTTTAATTGTGAAAAATCAGGTGCGCATCAATGCGCACCTTACATATGTAGGGTCGCCATTTATGGTGTAATGCTCGTCAGTTAAGACTTAATCATGCCGGAACGCATAGCGTTTCGGCTTC
>NZ_DALYOQ010000072.1:0-2015 GCF_031974595.1 Pantoea sp. CTOTU46764
AAAAGCAACCAAGCCAGCTGCACAGAAAGCCCAGGCTGCTAAAAAGCACCACAAAAAAGCAACCAAGCCAGCTGCACAGAAAGCCCAGGCTGCTAAAAAGCACCACAAAGCAACCAAGCCAGCTGCACAGAAAGCTCAGGCTGCTAAAAAGCACCACAAAAAAGTAACCAAACCCGCTGCGCAGAAAGCTCAGGCAGCTAAAAAGCATCACAAAGTGAAAAAAGCAGCTAAATAAGATTCGCTTAGCGCCAACACCGTATTGATGATTGAAAACACCCGGTTATGCCGGGTGTTTATTTACTGGAGTAGCGAAAAATGGTGCGTCGCTATCGCTTCGAAATTATTCTGATTGTGATGATCCTCTGTGGCATAGTTGCAGCCAGCTTTTTTATCTAGTCGTTGTAGCGTGCTGATTACTCCAATATTTCTCCCTTTTTCACCGCTCACCGACTATAGTTATCGCTCAAGCGTGATGACAACAACTTCTACTTATTCTCGCCATTGAGAGAACTATGCGCCTGGCTATCCTGTTACTTGTTGGTCTTTTCAGTTTTAACCACACAGCACATGCCGATGATGAAGATGGGCCAAGCCCGGAAGACATCAAAACGTTGTTCTTTGGCAAAGATCATCGCCAGGCGATTAGCGACGTGAGCGCCGCGCCCTGGGATGCCATCGGTCAGTTAGAGACCGAAAGCGGTAACCTCTGCACTGCCACCCTGATTTCTGCTCATCTGGCGTTGACCGCCGGACACTGTTTATTGGCTCCGCCCGGCAAGTTTGATAAGCCAGTGGCGCTGCGTTTTATGGCCAGCGCCAAAGGCTGGCGTTACGAGATTCATGATATTGATGCACGCGTTGAACCCTCTTTAGCGCGCCGGTTGCAGGCGGACGGCGAAGGCTGGATCGTGCCGCCGGGCGCCGCGCCCTACGATTATGGGCTGGTTATCTTGCATAATCCGCCGTCCGGTATTGTGCCGATTCCGTTGTTTGAGGGTTCGCGTGGCGATTTAACCGCCGCCTTGAAAACCACCCAACGCAAAGTAACGCAGGCAGGTTATCCGGCCGATCATCTGGATACGCTCTATTCGCACAGCGATTGTTTAGTGACCGGTTGGGCGCAGCGCGCAGTGCTGTCGCACCAGTGCGATACCTTGCCAGGCGACAGCGGTTCGCCGCTGCTGTTGAAGAACGGTGATGAGTGGCAGCTGATTGCGGTGCAGAGTTCGGCGCCCGCGCCGGCCGATCGTTATCGTGCCGATAACCGCGCGATTGCGGTGCCGTCCTTTAAAGATAAGCTAGAAGAGTTAGCTCAGTAATTCGGCGCTGTCAGGCAAAAAGGCGGGGCCGCTACGTAAAGTCGTCGTGGACCCATCCCTGGGGCCTCTGCCGCCGCATCCATGCGGCGGAAGCTTTACTCCGCGGCCCCGCCTTTCCGCCTTCTTCGATAGTTGTGCGATGTTAAAACCGCACTGTTTCGTAGCGGCGCGATTTATCGCGCAATCCCACAATTAACTCAACTGCTCCATCGCCTGCAGAATACGCTTATCCGAAATCGGATAAGGCGTGCCCAACTGCTGCGCGAAATAGCTAATCCGCAACTCCTCCAGCATCCAGCGAATCGCCTGTACTTCGGCATCATCCTGACGCTGCGGCGGCAATTTATTCCGCCACGTCTGCCAGGCCTGCTCCACCGCTTGCACTTTCAGCATGCGCGCACGATCGCTGTGTGGATCCACCGGCAGCTTCTCGAGGCGGCGTTCAATACCTTGCAGATAGCGCAGCGTATCACCGAGACGCGACCAGCCGTTGCCGGTGACGAAGCCGCGATACACCAGGCCATTCAGCTGCGCTTTGATATCGCCTAACGCCAACGCCAGCGACATATCTACGCGTCCCTTAAGGAACTTGTTGATGTTGAACACGCAGGTCAGAATCTGTTCGACCTGCTTGGCGATGGTGACCACGGTTTCATTCAAATCAGCACGCACTTTGTCGCGCAGCTGTTCGAAGTT
>NZ_DALYOQ010000072.1:2025-26906 GCF_031974595.1 Pantoea sp. CTOTU46764
CCTGTTGCCATGCCGGACCGCCGGCATCCGCCATCAGCTTATCCACGCCGCAGGCGATGCAGTCATCGATCAGTTCCAGCACTTTGCCGTACGGATTGAAGTACAAACCGAGTTTGGCTTTGTTTGGCAGCTTCTCGTGCAGATACTTGGTCGGCGACGGAATGTTGAGCAGCAGCAGGCGGCGCTGGCCGCGCCACATCATTTTCTGCTGTTCCACTTCGTTATCGAACAGCCGAATCGCTACGCTGTCCTTTTCATCCACCAGCGCCGGCCAGGCTTTGACCTGATAGCTGCCGCGCTTCTGCTCGTAGCTTTGCGGCAAATCGCCAAAGCTCCAGATGTGCAAACCACTCTGCTCGAGGCCATCGTCTGCCACTTTCGACAGCGTTTCCTGCACTTTGCCTTTCAGCCGCAGCCGCAGCTGATGAAGATTTTTGCCTTCCTGCAGCTTACGGTTGTGCTCGTCGACCACGCGGAAAGTCATTTTCAGGTGATCGGGCACCTGATCCCACTGCCAGGCTTCACGGTCAATGGTGACGCCGGTCATACGGCGGAATTCGCGCTCCAGCGCATCCACTAACGGCAGCTCCAGCGCGGTAACGCGTCCGAGAAACGCTTCGGCGTAGTTCGGCGCGGGCACCAGATTGCGGCGCACTGGCTTGGGCAGCGATTTGATCAGCGCGATGACCAGTTCGCGACGCACGCCAGGAATTTGCCACTCGAAACCGGTCTCTTCGATTTGATTCAGCAGCGGCAGCGGAATATGCACCGTTACGCCATCGGCATCCGCGCCCGGTTCAAACTGATAGCTCAGCTTGAGTTTCAGGTTACCCTGATGCCAGAAGTTGGGGTAATCGAGCTGGCTGACTTTGTCCGCGCCATCTTTGATCAGCATCTGCTTATCAAAACTCAGCAGATCCGGATTCTCTTTACTGGCCTGCTTCCACCACGCATCGAAATGGCGCGCTGAGACCACATCGCTGCCGATGCGGCGATCGTAGAAAGCGAACAGCGTTTCGTCATCGACCAGAATGTCGCGACGACGCGATTTGTGTTCCAGATCTTCAATTTCGTTACGCAGTTTCAGGTTGTTGCGGAAGAACGCGTGACGCGTCTGCCAATCGCCCTCCACCAGCGCATGACGGATAAACAGCTCGCGGCTCAGCTGAGGATCGATGCGGCTGTAATTGACCTTACGCGCCTGCACAATCGCCAGGCCGTACAGCGTCAATTTTTCCGTCGCCATCACCGCGCCCTGCGCTTTTTCCCAGTGCGGTTCGCTGTAGCTGCGTTTAATCAGATGCTGCGCCAGCGGTTCGATCCATTCCGGATCGATGCGCGCGGCAACGCGGCCCCACAAACGGCTGGTTTCCACCAGCTCCGCCACCATGGTCCACTTCGGCGGCTTCTTAAACAGGCCGGAACCGGGGAAGATGGAGAAGCGCGCGTTGCGAGCGCCGGTAAATTCCTGCTTGTCGTTATCTTTCTGGCCAATGTGCGACAGCAAGCCGGTAAGCAAAGCGCAGTGTACTTCACGATACGGCGCAGGTTCGCTGTTGACCGGCATACCTTGTTCCCGCACCACCTGACGTAACTGGGTGTAGATATCCTGCCATTCACGCACGCGCAGATAGTTAAGAAATTCGGTTTTACACAAGCGGCGGAAGTGATTGCTGGAGAGCGCTTTTTGCTGCTCCTGCAGGTAATTCCACAGATTCACGAAGGCGAGAAAATCGGACTCTTTATCCTCAAAACGACGATGTTTTTCGTCAGATGCCTGCTTTTTATCAGCGGGACGCTCGCGTGGATCCTGAATCGATAGCGCAGCAGTGATGATCATCGCTTCGCGCACGCAGCCAAATTTTTGCGCTTCCAGCACCATGCGCGCCATACGCGGATCGACCGGCAGCTGGGCGAGCTGGCGACCCGAAGGCGTCAGCTTGTAGGTTTCATCTTCACTCAGCGTGATGGCACCAAGCTCTTCCAGCAGGCGCACGCCATCCTGAATATTGCGCTTGTCCGGCGCTTCGACAAACGGGAAGGCAGCAATATCGCCTAGCCCCAGCGCGGTCATCTGCAGAATCACCGAGGCAAGGTTTGTACGCAGAATTTCGGGATCGGTAAATTCCGGGCGGCTGAGGAAATCGTCCTCGGAATAGAGGCGAATACAGATACCTTCCGAAACGCGCCCGCAGCGCCCTTTACGTTGATTGGCGGACGCCTGCGAAATCGGCTCAATCGGCAGGCGCTGCACTTTGGTGCGGAAGCTGTAGCGGCTGATACGCGCGGTGCCGGGATCGATAACGTATTTGATGCCAGGCACGGTCAGCGAGGTTTCTGCTACGTTGGTTGCCAGCACGATGCGGCGTCCGCTGTGCGACTGGAAAACGCGGTTTTGCTCGGCGTTCGACAGGCGCGCATACAGCGGCAGAATCTCGGTGTGCGCAATATCACGCTTCATCAGCGCATCGGCGGTATCGCGGATTTCGCGCTCGCCGCTCATAAAGATCAGAATGTCGCCGCGACTCTCTTGTCCCAGCTCATCGACCGCATCAAAAATCGCCTGCAGCTGATCGCGATCGGTGTCGTCAGCGTCCTCTACCATCGGGCGATAACGCACTTCCACCGGATAAGTACGCCCGGACACTTCAATCACCGGCGCATTGTGGAAATGGCGTGAGAAGCGCTGCGGATCGATGGTGGCTGACGTAATGATGACTTTTAAGTCGGGACGACGTGGCAACAGTTCGCGCAGATAACCAAGCAGGAAATCGATATTCAGGCTGCGTTCGTGCGCTTCATCGATAATGATGGTGTCGTACTGCAGCAACAGGCGATCCTGCTGGATTTCCGCCAGCAGGATACCGTCGGTCATCAGCTTAACCTGGGTGGTTTCGCTCACCTGATCGTTGAAGCGCACCTTGTAACCTATGGTGCCGCCAAGCGAGGTTTCCAGCTCATCGGCAATGCGGTTCGCCACGGTGCGCGCCGCCAGACGACGCGGCTGCGTGTGACCAATCAGCCCTTTTACTCCGCGTCCCAGCGCCAGGCAGATTTTCGGCAGCTGCGTGGTTTTACCCGATCCGGTTTCCCCCGCGACGATCACCACCTGATGCTGACTGATCGCATCGGCAATGTCTTGCTGCTTCTGACTGACCGGCAGGTTGTCCGGGAAAGTGATGCGTGGTGTCGCCGCCGTGCGCTGCGCAAGGCGCTGCTCCGCCGCGACAAATTCCGGCTCCAGTTCAGCCACAATGCCCTGCTGCGCCGCAGGATTTTTCACCTTGGCAGCGCCCAGCAATCGACGCCGCAGACGTTGACTGTCGCGCAGCGTCAGATTATCGAGCCGCGGCCAAAGGGAGGCTAAAGGTGAAGAGTCGGATGATGACATAGCGATGCGTACCTGTTGTTGCAGCGGGCAGAGGGTTTCCCGGCGGATTCAAGCAATTAATGGTCGGCATCATAGCACAATTTGGAACACCTGCCTGAACGGGACGTGCGAGGTTATTCAATTATTTCGAACATAGATCTCGAAATATTGCGCTTTTACCTCGCGGGCTAACTCCGTACAGTGTAAAGCATTGAGCGGTAAGCCAACCGCGTAACGCACAGGAAAATACCATGAGCAAAGTTTTAGTTCTGAAATCAAGCATCCTCGCTGGTTACTCTCAGTCAAATCAACTGGCTGACTTCTACGCTGACGAAGCACGCGCTAAAGGTGATTCGGTTACCGTGCGTGATTTAGCCGCGCAGCCGATTCCGGTGCTGGATGGTGAGCTGGTTGGTGCACTGCGTCCATCTGACGCACCGCTCTCTCCGCGCCAGCAGGAAGCGCTGTCTCTCTCCGATGAGCTGATTGCTGAACTGCAAGCCCATGACACCGTGGTTATCGCCGCGCCAATGTACAACTTTAACATCCCAACTCAGTTGAAAAACTACTTCGACCTGATTGCCCGCGCTGGCGTGACTTTCCGTTACACCGAAGCAGGCCCGGAAGGTCTGGTAACCGGCAAACGTGCGGTGATTCTCTCCAGCCGTGGCGGCATCCACAAAGATACGGCCAGCGATCTGCTGACGCCATACGTGAAACTGTTCCTCGGCTTCATCGGTATCACTGACGTGGACTTTGTGTTCGCCGAAGGCATCGCTTATGGTCCAGAAGTGGCGACCAAAGCGGCTAACGATGCAAAAGACGCCATCAAGCAAATTGTTGCTGCGTAATCATTTTTCACTATGATGCATGCCCGTCAGGCTTATCTGACGGGCATTTTTTTTGCTGTTGTTTTCTAAGCGCTTAAAGCTACATACTGCACTTCTTTGCCAGCCCCTGAAGGTCGGTTTCAGCCCAGCAAAAGGAGATGAAGTGATACACCACAATCAATACGGTCAACCCATCGGTTTTGCGTTACCCGACTGGCAGCCCGCCACCTTCCCGCCCGCCGTCATTCTCACTGGTCGTTTTTGCCATCTCACACCGCTTCAACTCAGCCACGCCCCCGCCCTGTTTGCCGCCTTTTCACTGGCAGCCGACGATCGCGACTGGACCTGGCTCGGCGCATCGCAGCCGCAATCGTTAGCCGAAATGACCGACTGGGCCGCCAACAAAATCGGCGACAGTGGATTAATCAGTTATGCGGTGATTGATCAGGTTAAGCAGCAAGCGGTTGGCGCGGTCTGTTTCGCCAATATCGAGATGCAGAATGGCGCGATTGAGATTGGTCATGTCACCTGGTCGCCGCTGATGCAGCGCAACGTGTTGGGCAGTGAAGCAATATATCTGCTGTTGCAGCAGGCTTTCACGCTTGGTTATCGCCGCGTGGCGTGGCGTTGTGATTCCCTGAATCTGGCTTCACGACGCGCAGCAGAGCGTATCGGCTTTACCTTTGAAGGCCGTTTTCGTCAGGCGATGACGCGCAAACAGCGCAATCGCGATACCGATTGGTTATCGATCATTGATAGCGAATGGCCAGCGATTCAGCAGGCGTTAGGCCACTGGCTGGCGGCGGAGAATATGGATCAGCACGGGCGCGAAAGGCAAAAGCTGCGCAGCTTTTTCCCGGCGGATTGACGTTGTCTATACTGACTTGCTTTTATCAACAAATTGCAGAGGTACTCATGTCCAACGTATTTATTATCGGCGGCGCAGGCAACATTGGCCGTCGTCTGGCATCACTGCTGGCCGCAAACGGGCACGTCGCGCGCCCGCTGTTTCGCAAAGCGGAACAGGAGCAGCCTTTGCGTGAACTGGGTGCTGAGCCGGTTAATGGCGATTTAGCCGCGCTCGACGCTAAATCCCTCGCCGCGTTGATGACGGGCAGCGATGTGGTGGTGTTTACCGCTGGTGCCGGTGGCAAAGGCGGTGAAGAGATGACGAACGCCATTGATGGCAAAGGATTAACCACCACCGTTGCTGCCGCGCAACAGGCTGGCATTTCACGCTTCTTGCTGGTCTCGGCGTTTCCCGAAGCGGGCAGAAATAAAAACCTCTCCGCCACCTTTGAAAACTACATGCGCGTGAAGAAAGCAGCCGATGTGGAGCTGGCGCAAAGCGATCTGGATTGGGTGATTTTACGCCCCGGCACGCTGACGGATGAGAAAGGCCATGGCAAGGTGCGTGCTGGTTTGGCCATCCCGTATGGCGATATTCCTCGCGATGACGTGGCGGCGACGCTGGCTGAACTCATCGCACAACCGGCTGTCAGCCGCGTGATCATTGAGTTGACCAGCGGAGAAATGCCGGTGCACGACGCGATTAAACCATTGGCATCACGCTAGCGCCTTCAACTTTCGGCTTCATCCAGTGAGCGCAGGTGGTCTTTTTTATTCAGCGTCATCAGCGCCGGAATACTGATCGCAGCCGTCACCATGATGTACCAGGCGGGGATATCGAGATTCCCCGTTTGCTTAATCAGGGAGGTGATGATCAATCCGGCACACCCTGAAAAAACCGCGTTAGAGAGTGAATAAGCCAGGCCCAGCCCGGTATAGCGAACGCGCGTGGGGAACATTTCAGCTAACATTGCCGGGCCTGGTCCTGCCAGCAACCCGACAATGCCACCCGCAACAAACACCACCAGCGCCTTGACCAGCAGCGTTGAAGAGTCGGCCTGCAACACGTTCAGTAACGGTAATGCCAGCACCAGCAACAAGCATGCCGCGAGAACCATTACGCTGCGGCGTCCAATTTTATCGCTAAGAATGCCAGCTGGGATAATGGTCGCAGCAAACCCTAGGTTGGAAATCACCGCAATCAACAGCGCCTGGTTGAAGCCGGTGTGCAGCGAAGATTGCAGATAGGTTGGCATGATCACCAGATAGGTATAACCCGCCGCTGACCACACCATCACGCGGCTGATCGCCAGCAAAATAATCCTAATCGTTGTGCCAAAACTGGCGCTCACCGCTGCCGGTTGTTGCGCGTTTTGCGTTTGTTGCTGACGCACAAAACTGGGCGTTTCTTCCATGCTGTAGCGCAGCCACAGCGCCACCATCCCCATCGGCAAGGCGAGGAAGAAAGGAACGCGCCAGCCCCAACTGTGCATCTGGTCTGCACTCAGCACCGCCGACAGCAACGCGACAATGCCAGCACCCGCCAGCAGGCCCAATGCCACGGTAAATGACTGCCAGGCACCGTAACGCCCACGCTGCCCTTTGGGGGCAAATTCCGTCATCAGTGACACCGCACCGCCGTATTCACCTCCGGCAAACAAGCCCTGCAAAATGCGCAGCCCGGTGATGATCAGCGGCGCCGCCACGCCAATGCTGGCATAGGTGGGAATAACGCCGATCGCAGTCGTCACCAGCGTCATCATGATCAAGACAAAAATCAGCGTAGGCTTGCGCCCAATACGATCGCCCATGCGGCCAAAAAATATCGCGCCCAGCGGACGGAAGAAAAAGGCGATGGCGAAGGAGGCGTAGGTCAGAATAATGCCGGTGAGCTCGGCTTCACCCTGCAGGCGAAAGAAGTTCTGCGCGATCACCGTCGCGAGGAAGCCATACACCGCAAACTCGTACCATTCAATGAAATTGCCCACTGAACCGGCGATTAAGGCGCGCTTCTGTGCATCCGTTGTAGTTTGAGGCATTAGCATTTAACGCTCCCAGAAAAGAATTATCCGCTGATAAACCTTATTTACGCAGCCACTGTCCATTGATACCGCGCACATACTCGCCGCTACCCGCGCGATTCACCAGCTTCTCGCCGGCAATACGCGCCACTTCGCTGGCACTCAAATTATTTTGCTGTGCCACACGCTGATATTGCTGCAGGCGGCCATCGTTGATGCGTTTGACCAGCGCCAGCGTTTCTTCATCCTGTTGACGCGCCGCTACATAGCCGCTGAGCGTTTCGCCCACGCGCCCTTGTTGACGCGCCTCATCCAGCGTGAGCGCCCAGGCAGAAGGCATCAGCAGCAGCGCTGCAAGCAGCGCGATCCCCTTGCGTTTCATCATGCTTCTCCTCAAAACAGTCCGCTCTGATTCTTCAGCAGCGCTTCCACATCTTTATCCACCTTGATGTGAATCTCATGCTCAATTTTGACGTTCATATTGATGGTGATTGGCTCTTTCGGCGCCGCAACTTCAATGCGCGGCACGCAGCCGATCAGCGGCAGCCAGACTGCCAGCATCAGTAATGCCCTGAGGCTCATGGTTGGGGATCCTTCTTCGAGGGTAAGGTGGCATTTTGCTCCACCCAGGATTGCAAATTATCGCCAAAGCGCAGGCTGCGCCACAGCTGGAACAGATTTTCCTGATGCCGGTAGTTCAGATTGACGGTCTGACGGCGGTTGCTGAACTGGCTGACGCCTTTCACTTCCGACTGCATGATCAGATTGCCGAAGTTATCCAGATCGATAGTGGCCCATGAACGCGAGATCTCCATATAGCGCAGCCAATCCAGTGCTGCTCCGGCCGCAAAGTTATTGCTGACAATGGCATCCGCCATGTCTTTATCCAGCCGGAAGGTCAGCGGGCCGCTATTGGCGATCCAGCCCTTTTCAATCAGCCATTGCGGATTGTTCACCCACAGCGGCAACTCGCCATTAACCTTGCCAGACATGGCAAACTGCTTGGGTTTAATCGCGCTAACCAGCTTGCTGAGATTGATCTCTTTCAGCGAGACGCGCGCCGCTTCATGCTGCGGCATACGCAGCTCGGGCATGCTAACGTGACCGCCTAACAGATCAAGGTTGACGTTGCTGAGCGTTAACGGCTGGCGCTCCTGCCACGGATAGTGACCTTGCAAATCAGCGGTGATGTTTTGCAGCGAGAACTGATTTTTCACTTCGGCGATCCGCAGTGAAACCGGACCGCGCCGTCCAAGCTGCCATTGATGATCCTTCAGGCGGAACGGCAGCGAGAAATCGATACCGTTGATTTCACTGTCCGGCATCCACAGGCTGCCGTTTTTCACCGTCCAGTGACCGCCCGCTTCAAAGCCCTGCTCGCTGGCGGCCGAGAATGCCACCTGCGCGCGCAGTTCACCCGACTGAATACGCATTTTTAAATCGCTGCTGAGCAGCGGCTGGAACACCGTCAACGACTGCGCTGGCCACCATGCTTCGCCACGCAGACGTTCGCCGTCCCAGCGGCCATGTACGCGCACCGGGCCAATATCCTGCGCCGTCAGCTGACCGCGCCAGATAAACTGGCTGGGATCGCGGCCTTTGGCTTCAAAATTGAGTTCTGATGGCGGCAGCCAGCCGCCATAATTGAATTGAGTTTGACCCGACTTCAGCGTGAAGCCGCCGTTAAACGCCGGATGATCCGGATCACGCTGCCAGCGCACCGGCGCGTTGAGCGTCAGGCGCGGTTTAGCCACTTGCACCATGCCGTACGCCAGCTGATCGAAACCGGTATTCAGGGTGTCGAGGCTGATCAAGGTGTCCTGCCAACTGCCGGTGCCCTTCACGTCCCATTTGGCAGAGAGCGGCTCGATCTGACCGTCCCCCCAATAACGCCAGTTCCACACGCCGCTGTCCGGCCAGAAATCGCTGGCGCGTCCATCAAGATGCAACCTGAAACGACCAAAACTGGGATCGTGTGCCTTGAGGATCGCCTGCAGGCGGCCATTGATGCCACGCGACGCCACCGTCACGCCCGCCAACGGCCAGCGCGCTTCGTCTACTTCCAGCGTTGAGAGCAAGCGACCGCGCAAACGCAGCAGCGCACCCTTTTTCAGGCTCAACTGCGGATCGGTCAACACGCCATGCAGCAAGCCGGGCATGCTGCCAAATAGCTGCAGATCGGCGAATTTGCTTTCGCCGGTCAACTGGAACGGCAAGGCGCTGTCAACCATGCTCAGCTTGCCGGGGCCAACGCTTAAAACCAGATTGCCTTTGCCGCCGCGCCCTTGCGTCAGCAGGTTGAATCGCCCGCTGACCAGCGTGTTTTCCATTCCTTGCTGCCAGTTTTCCAGCGTCACGGCCATGCCGCCCGATAGCGGCTGATCGGCCTGCGGCCAGCGCCATTGACCTTGCGTAATGCGAATCTGCCGCTCGTCGACCTGCCACGGTAGCTGCAGCAGCGGCTGATCGTCATCCTGCTGTTTCACCGTCAATGTGCCTTGCTGTTGCTGCCAGTTGAGCGTCAGTGCTAACGGCTGCGGCCACTGCACAACATTGAGGTCAGCACTGAGTTCGCCCGCCACTGGCAAGCCATCTGCAAAGGTTGGCAAAGTGACATCGCCATGCAGATTGAGCGGTTTGGGGAGCAGAGGATGACTGAGTTGCAGCTGGGCAATCTGCAGCAACTGGCCTTGCAAACGCGCATCCACATTGAGGTTGTCGCCCTGATAATGCAGCTGCTGCACCTCTTTATCTAAGGTGAGATCGAAACGACCGGCATATTGCTGCCACGGCAGAATGGTGATTTTTTGCAGATGCACATCGGCGCCAGGCAACATGTTCTGCCAGTCGGCCAGACTGCGCGGCGCACCGCTGGCTTCGCTGTGCGGCAGCGATTGCAGACAGTCGCTGTTAAGTTGCACGTCATACGCGCTGAGTTGCCAGCGCTTTTGCTGCCAGCCCAGCGCCGCATCGCTGACGTTTGCCAGTTCACAATCGCCCGCCAGATAACGCACCGCCGGGAAATGCAGCGCACCTTGCTGCCAGCGCGGCGTGCCGTTGAGTTCCACGCGGGTATTTTCGGGCAACCAGATACCGGCCAGACGCGGCAACCATTGCGTCAGCGTCAGCAGCAATCCCAATAGCAGCAGTATCAGCGCCAGCAGCGCAGCAAGTGTTCGGCGAAGGCCACGCGTCATGGCAGTTAACGTTCCTGTTCTTTACACAATCCTGACGAGGAGCCAAATGATGGCATGTTACGTCCGGCAAATGAAGGTGTTAGCGACATAGTCTGGCTGAAGAACAGCAAAATGACGCGGAAAACGTTATCCTGTTGTGATACCGACGTTGCATTTTTCAGGAGCGAAACAATGAAAGTTGCGGTTTACAGCACCAAGCATTACGACCAGAAATACCTTGAACACGTCAATGAGGGCTTTGGATTTGAGCTGCAGTTTTTTGACTTCCTGCTGACACCGGCGACGGCGAAAAACGCCGCGGGCTGTGATGCGGTGTGTATTTTCGTCAACGATGATGCCAGCAAAACGGTGCTGGAAGAGTTGGCGGCGCTGGGCGTGAAGCACATTGCGCTGCGCTGTGCCGGTTTCAATAACGTCGATCTCGCGGCGGCGAAAGCGCTGAGCTTAAACGTGGTGCGCGTCCCGGCGTATTCACCGGAAGCGGTGGCCGAGCATGCGGTTGGCCTGATGATGACGCTGAATCGTCGCATTCATCGCGCTTATCAACGCACGCGCGATGCCAACTTCTCGCTGGATGGTTTAACCGGCTTCAACATGCACAACAAAACTGCGGGCGTGGTTGGGACCGGCAAGATTGGTATCGCGGCGATGCGAATCCTCAAAGGATTTGGCATGCGCCTGTTGGCATTCGATCCCTATCCAAGCCAGGCGGCGCTGGAGCTGGGTGCGGAGTATGTTGATCTCAAAACGCTGTTCGCTGAAGCCGATGTGATTACGCTGCACTGTCCGCTTACGCCGGAAAATCACCATCTGCTTAACGCGCAGGCGTTCAGCCAAATGAAAGATGGTGTGATGATCATCAACACCAGCCGCGGCGGTTTGATTGATTCACAGGCAGCCATTGACGCGCTTAAGCAGCAGAAGATTGGTTCGTTGGGGATGGATGTGTATGAAAACGAGCGCGATCTGTTCTTTGAAGACAAATCGAATGACGTGATTCAGGATGATGTGTTCCGTCGTCTCTCGGCCTGCCACAACGTACTGTTCACCGGCCATCAGGCTTTCCTGACCGCTGAAGCCCTGACAGCAATTTCAGAAACCACCCTCAGCAACTTGCAGCAGCTGGAGCGCGGCGAAACCAGCCCGAATCAGGTCACTGCTTAATCCTTCTGCGCCTGCGTTAGCGGGCGCAGCTTCCACCCATCAGCGCCTGTTCGTCACAGCGACGACCATTAGCCAACTGACACATTCCGATGCGTGAACCGTCTAACTGACGCGAAAACGCCAGCGATCCCCCGGCATTACTACAATTCACTTCAGCCATTGATGACATCACAACGCGCGGTTGTACGTGGGCGGCAGTAGCTTGTTGCGGCGGTTCGTTGTCACTGTTGCTGCTGCAGGCAGAAAGTAACAAGGTGGCGCCAGCCAGCAGGAAGAGAGCGGCTTTCATCGATGGGGCTCCGGGGATTGAGCGAAAAAGTCGCACCAGAATATGTCAGGTGCGCTGAGGGATCGATAGGCGACACAGCTTTTTACAAAATTTAATTTCATTGTTTACAAGCAGAATTATCCTGATTGAGATATTTCCGCCCTTTTCACCCGGCGGATTGTTAATTTATCAACCACTAAGGAGAGATCGATGTTGACGGATATGCTGATCCGCATCGCGCTGGCCGGGATTCTCGGCGGACTGATCGGCCTGGAAAGGCAATTGCGCGCCAAAGAAGCCGGTTTGCGCACCCATATTCTGGTTGGTATCGGCAGCGCGATGTTTATGCTGGTATCGAAATATGGCTTTGCCGACATGTTAGTCAGCGATCATGTGGCGCTCGATCCCAGCCGTATTGCGGCGCAAGTGGTGAGCGGCATGGGCTTTCTCGGCGCCGGTACCATCATTATTCAGAAGCAAGTGGTGAAAGGTCTCACCACCGCCGCCGGTTTATGGGTTACTGCGGCGATTGGTCTGGTGATCGGTAGTGGCATGTATGAAATCGGCATTTACGGCACCGTGCTGGCGCTGGTGGTGCTGGAGACGTTCCGTCGCATCAGTCACTGGCTGATTGGCCGTCATCATACGTTGCTGGTGCATCTCAAACCGAAAAGCGTGCCGCTGGTGTTACTGGTGCTGCAACGTGAGAATGTGCGCTACGGCCATATCGCCGTGGTGAACCGTGATGAAGAAATTGGCCTGTGCGAATTAAGCGTAGAGGTGACATTGTCACGACGCACACCAATGCACAACATCTATGACAAAGTGATGGAAATCAAAGGCGTTCAGTCGCTGGAGATGATGTAAAAATCATCAAAGTTAGATTCCGGTGCGCTGCCATCTCGCAAGCACACAGACAAAAAAGTCGCGTCAAAGCCCTTTGCTAAACTGAACTGATAACCCCCGTAAACTTTACGGGTTTCTCAGCGTAGCAAAGGACGATTTATGATTACCGTCGACGGTAACGGTGCAGTGGCTTCGGTCGCCTTCCGCACCAGCGAAGTGATTGCCATTTATCCCATCACGCCCAGCTCGACCATGGCCGAGCTGGCGGATAGCTGGTCAGGCGAAGGCCGCCGGAATATCTGGGGCGATGTGCCGCGCGTGGTTGAGATGCAATCGGAAGGCGGCGCGATCGCCACCGTGCACGGCGCGCTGCAAACCGGCGCACTCTCTACTACATTCACCTCTTCGCAGGGATTGCTGTTGATGATCCCGACACTCTACAAACTGGCGGGCCAGCTGACGCCGTTTGTTCTGCACGTCGCGGCGCGTACCGTGGCAACGCACGCGCTGTCGATTTTTGGCGATCACTCCGATGTCATGGCGGTGCGTCAAACCGGCTGTGCGCAACTCTGCGCCTCCAGCGTGCAGGAAGCGCAGGATTTTGCCCTGATTGCACAAATCGCCTCACTGAATAGCCGCATCCCTTTTATCCACTTCTTCGATGGCTTCCGCACCTCGCATGAGATCAACAAGATCGTGCCGATCAGCGATGAAACCTTGCAGACGCTGATGCCCGCCGAGGCGATTAATGCCCATCGTGCCCGCGCGTTAACGCCGGATCGCCCGACGATTCGCGGGACATCCGCCAATCCTGATACCAATTTCCAGTCACGTGAAGCCACTAACCGCTGGTACGACGATTGCACCCAGCATGTAGAAGACGCAATGAACGCGTTTGGCGTAAATACCGGCCGCCATTATCAGCCATTTGAGTTTTACGGCCATCCACAGGCTGAACGCGTGATTGTGATGATGGGCTCCGGCTGCGGCACCGCCGAAGAGGCGATTGATGTGATGCTGCAGCGCGGCGAGAAAGTCGGGCTGGTGAAAGTGCGCCTTTATCGCCCGTTTTCGGCGGCGCATTTGCTGCAAAAGATCCCCGCTTCCGCCCAACGCATTGCGGTGCTCGATCGCACCAAGGAGCCCGGCGCGCTCGGCGAACCGCTGTTCCTGGATGTGATAACCGCGCTGGCTGAAGCCTACAGCCGTGGCGAGCGCGCATCGCTGCCGAAGGTGATTGGCGGTCGCTATGGTTTGTCGTCGAAAGAGTTCGCATCCGATGCGGTGCTGGCAGTGTTCCGCGCCTTGCAGCGCGATCAACCGCCAGCGCGTTTTACCGTCGGCATTTACGACGACGTCACCCATCTTTCGCTACCGATGGAAGCTAATATCGTACCGAATCGCGCGCGGCTCGAAGCGCTGTTTTATGGTTTGGGCAGCGACGGCAGCGTCAGCGCCAGCGCCAGCGCCAGCGCCAGCAAAAACAACCTGAAGATAATTGGCAATGCCACGCCGTGGCACGTGCAGGGTTATTTCGTCTACGACTCGAAGAAAGCTGGCGGCCTGACAGTTTCCCATCTGCGCGTCAGTGAGTATCCGATTCAATCCGCCTATCTGATTCAGCAAGCTGACTTCATTGGTTGCCATCAGCTGCAGTTTATCGACAAGTATTCGATGCTCGATCAGCTTAAACCGGGCGGAATTTTTCTGCTCAATACGCCCTACAGCGCTGAGGACGTGTGGTCGCGCCTGCCGCAGGAAGTGCAGAGCCAACTCAACGATAAACAGGCGCGATTCTATGTGATCAACGCGGCGCGTATCGCCCGCGAATGCCAGCTGGGCACGCGCATCAACACCGTGATGCAGATGGCCTTTTTCCAGCTGACCCAGATTTTGCCGGGCGATAGCGCGTTAACTGAACTGCAAAACGCCATTGCGCGCAGCTACAGCAGCAAAGGTGAAGAGCTGGTGCAGCGCAACTGGCAAGCGCTGCCTGAGATCACCGCCGAGCAGCTGGAACGTATTGATATCCGCACCTCGCAGCTGATCACGCCGCTGTTTGAATATTCCGGTGCCTGTTCGGGCTGCGGTGAAACACCCTATATCAAACTGCTGACGCAGCTGTATGGCGATCGCCTGCTGATTGCCAATGCCACCGGCTGCTCCTCCATTTACGGCGGCAATCTGCCTTCCACGCCATACACCACCAATGCCGAAGGCCGCGGCCCAGCGTGGGCGAATTCGCTGTTTGAAGATAACGCCGAATTTGGTTTGGGCTTCCGCTTGAGCGTCGATCAGCAGAAACAGCGCGCGCTCAGATTACTGAATCAATGCTCGGCGCAGTTACCGGCGGAATTGGTTGACGCACTAAAAGGTGACAACGTCACCACATCGCAACGACGCGAGCAAATCGAACAGCTGCGCGCCCTGCTCGCTGCGTCATCGCAGCCGGAAGCCAAAGCCTTACATGAGGCGGCCGATGCACTGGTAGAGAAATCGGTCTGGCTGATTGGTGGCGATGGCTGGGCGTACGACATTGGTTACGGCGGCCTCGATCACGTGATGAGCCTGAGCGAGAACGTCAACGTGTTGGTGCTGGATACGCAGTGCTACTCGAATACCGGCGGACAGGCATCAAAAGCGACGCCGCTCGGCGCAGTGACCAAGTTTGGTGAACAAGGCAAACGCAAGGCGCGGAAGGATCTCGGCATGTCGACGCTGCTGTATGGGCATGTGTATGTAGCGCAGATTTCACTGGGCGCGCAGCTCAATCAAACCGTGAAAGCGATTCAGGAAGCGGAAGCCTGGCCGGGACCGTCGCTGATCATCGCTTACAGCCCGTGTGAAGAACATGGCTATGATCTTGCCTACAGCCACGAGCAGATGCGCCTGCTGACCACCAGCGGATTCTGGCCGCTGTATCGCTTTGATCCACGACGCGCCGAGCAAGGCAAAGCCGCGCTGGCGCTGGATTCGCGTCCGCCGACCTCCGAACTGGAACAGGCATTAATGAACGAGCAGCGTTTCCGCCAGTTGCAAACCCAGCGGCCTGAAGAAGCGTCGCAGTTGTGGCGCGATGCAACGGAAGCCGCCAGTCAGCGTTATCAGCGGCTGGCGGAGTTAGCAGGGAAAATGGAGAAAAGCGAGTAAATGAAAAAGCCCGGTGCCCTGCACCGGGTGTTACTCTAATCGTGCAATGACGCTATCATCAGAAAAGAGATCACTTCAGGCTAGCATTCGCGCCCGCAATCCGTACCATACGCAGTCATGTTTATAGGGTTTATTGCCGCTGAAGATTGCTTCAGCCGCTAACGGCCCTCGCCTTCACTCTCAAGCGTGAAAATAATGTCAGAAAATCAAGAAGTAACAAAAAAAGAACAGTACAACCTCAATAAACTGCAGAAGCGTTTACGTCGCAACGTGGGCGAAGCCATTGCTGACTTCAACATGATTGAAGAAGGCGATCGCATCATGGTTTGTCTGTCTGGTGGTAAAGACAGCTACACCATGCTGGAAATCCTGCGTAATTTGCAGCAGAGCGCGCCGGTGAACTTCTCGCTGGTGGCGGTGAATCTCGACCAGAAACAGCCCGGTTTCCCGGAGCATATTCTGCCGGCCTATCTGGAACAACAGGGCGTTGAGTATCACATCGTTAACGAAGACACCTATTCCATCGTTAAAGATAAAATTCCTGAAGGCAAAACCACCTGCTCGCTCTGTTCACGTCTGCGCCGCGGTATTCTGTATCGCACCGCCACCGAGTTGGGTTGTACTAAGATCGCCTTAGGTCACCATCGCGACGATATCCTGCAGACCATGTTCTTAAACATGTTCTACGGCGGCAAGATGAAAGGCATGCCACCCAAACTGATGAGCGACGACGGTAAACATATCGTGATTCGCCCGCTGGCTTATTGCCGCGAGAAAGACATCATTCGTTTTGCCGAAGCGCGCCAGTTCCCGATCATTCCGTGCAACCTGTGCGGTTCGCAGCCGAATCTGCAACGTCAGGTGGTTGCCGATATGCTGCGCGACTGGGATAAACGTTATCCAGGCCGTATCGAAACCATGTTTACCGCGATGCAGAATGTGGTGCCATCACATATGGCCGACATCAATCTGTTCGATTTCAAAGGCATCAAACACGGTGATGCCGTGGTAGATGGTGGTGATTTGGCGTTTGATCGCGAAAGCTTGCCGGTGCAGCCTGCGGGCTGGCAGCCAGAAGAGGACGACGCGCCCAATCTCAGCGTACGTCTTGATGTGCTGGAAATTAAATAACCGGTTTTGCTGTTAAATAAGGCGCGTCGCTTCGGCTACGCGCCTTTTTTATTAGCGGTGCGGTGGTGGATCCTGTATCGGTGGAAATTCGGGATCGTACGGAGGTTGTGCGGGTGGTATCGGCTGCGGTTGTGGAATCGGTTCGGGAATCGGTGGTGGATCGGTAGGAATTGGTTCGCTGGCAATGATCGCTTGCATGCCCTTCTCCTTGTCGCTGAATGTCCTTTAAGCATAGGAAAGGATGCGTATTCAAGCCAAGCGGGCAAAAAAAAGCCGGCGGATAGGCCGGCGTCGTACGAATCAAATGTGCTATGCAGTAATTCAAAAAAGGAAGTAAGACAATATGGAGCGCAACGCCCATCGCTTGACGTTGCATTCACCTGCGGGAAAGAGTTTGCCCCGATTGTCCTGGTGGGATATTGATATCGATCAGGTTTAATCCGCTTTTCTGCCTTACAACCATTTCCGCCGTTTCAGCCATATCGCCACACCGCCCACCATCACCAGCAGCAGCACGCAGAAGGCGGTGAAACCCAGCGCCCAATTGCCGCCAGGAATGCCGCCGAGGTTGACGCCGAATAAACCGGTGAGGAAGGTGGCTGGCAGGAAGATCATCGCCATCAACGACATGGTATAAGTGCGACGGTTCATCGATTCCGCAAGGATTGACGCCACTTCATCTGCCAGAATCGAGGTTCGCGCCACGCCCGCATTGAGATCGTCCAGTCCACGGCCCAGACGATCGGCGACCTCTTGCATGCGGCGGCGATCGTCATCGTTCATCCACGCCATCTTCTCGATGGCCAGCCGCGCGTAGACATCGCGCTGCGGTGCCATATAACGACGCATCACAATCAGCTGTTTACGCAGCAGCGCCAAATCGCCGCGCGCAGGTACTTCCTGATTCATTAACGCATCTTCCAGTTCGATAATTTTATCGTGCATCTCTTCGATAAATTCACTGGCGTGATCGGTTAACGCATCGCACACATCCACCAGCCAGCTGCCGCCGTCAACCGGACCATTACCGTTTTGCAGATCGGTCAGCACGGCATCAATGGCGTACACCTTGCGACGGCGCGTCGAGACAATCAGCTTATCGTTGATAAACACGCGCATTGCCACCAGTTGATCCGGACGCGAATCAGCATTGTGGTTCACGCTACGCAGCACAATCATGAAGCCGTCGCCAAGGCGCGTGACGCGCGGACGCATGCTGTCGCCCGCCAGCGCGTCACGCACAGAATCGGGGATCAGTGGCGTGTTTTGCAGCCATTCCGCACTTTGCCGTTGGGTGTAATTGAGGTGCAACCAGCAGGGACGTTCGCAGTTGATGACGTCTTTATCTTCGATGGGGATCATGCCGCCTGCGCCGTCCAGCTGACAGGACACAATGGCATCGGATACTTGTAAAGCTTTTCCTTCAATGACGTTCACGCACTCGCCTCACTATCAAAATCAATACGATACAGTCTAGCGTGGCGCAGACCAGTTGCAATCATCAGGCTGTGAGCAAAGATGACAGGCGGTCACAATCACCGCCTGCGGATGGGCGGGATTAATGTTTCTCAATCCACAGCTCGCGGCTGTACGCCACGTCTTCTGGATTGGTGATTGGATAACCTTTCACCCACGGCTTGATTAAGCGGCCATTGGTATATTGGTAGATCGGTGCGATCGGAGCCTGATCGGCGATGATTTGCTCGGCTTTGTTGTAATCGGTGTTACGCGCCGCCACGCTGGTTTCGGTGCTGGCTTTGGTGATCACCGCATCGTAATCGGCACTGCGGAAACGCGCGATATTGCCGCTGTGCGTCGAGGTCAGCAGGCTTAGGAAGGTTGACGGCTCATTATAATCGCCGATCCACGAGGCGCGGATCACATCGAAATTGCCGCTGTTACGGCTGTCGATATAGGTTTTCCACTCCTGATTTTGCAACGTGACATCCACGCCGAGATTCTTCTTCCACATTGAAGCCACCGCGATAGCGATTTTTTGATGGCTTTCTGAGGTGTTGTAGAGCAGCGTCAAATGCAGCGGTTTGCCGGGTCCATAACCTGCCGCCGTCAGCAACGCTTTGGCCTGCGCGTTCAGCTCCTGTTGGCTATGTTGCTGCAGATAGCTTTTCATCGGGGTGAAACCGGCGGTAACGTCCGGTGTAAAGTGCCAGGCCGGTTTCTCACCGGTGCCCAAAACCTTCTCCGCGATAATGCGACGATCGATGCTCCAAGACAGCGCTTTACGCACGCGTACATCGGCGGTTGGCCCTTTCTCGGTATTGAAGGCGTAGTAATAGGTGCCAAGCTGATCCGGGGTATACACCTGGCCCGGCAACTCTTTCTTCAGCAGCGCGTACATGTTTTTCGGGAAGGATTCGGTGATATCGATATCATTGGCGCGATAGCGCTTAGTGGCGCTGGACTCTTCATTAATCGGGATAAAGGTGACTTTGGTCAGCACCGATTTTATGTCATCCCAATAGTTGGCGTTGCGCACCAGCACGATTTTTTCGTTTACTACGCGATCCTGAAGCTGATAAGCGCCATTGCCGACCAGCTTGCCCGGTGACGTCCAGCTATCACCCTCTTTTTCAATCACTTTCTGCGATACCGGATACATCGCTGCATTAGCAACCATACTCGGGAACCACGGCACAGGGCGTGACAACGTCACCTTAAGATGGTTCGCATCGGTCGCCGTCACCCCGAGATTATCGGCGCTCATCTGTCCTTTGGTGATTGCTTCGGCGTTTTCAATGCCGCTTAAGGCGGCAAACCAGGCAAACGGCGAACTGTTCTTCGGCTCAACTAAACGTTGCCAGCTATAGACAAAATCCTGCGCGGTCACTGGCTCGCCATTTGACCAGCGCGCATCTTTCCGCAGGGTGAAGATCCAGGTTTTGTTGTCGTTGCTGCTCCAGCTTTGCGCCACGCCCGGAACGATCTTTCCGTGGGCATCCTGGTTGGTCAGCCCTTCAAACAGATCGCGCATCACCTGAATTTCCGGCAGGCCAACCGCCTTCATCGGATCGAGTGAAGCGGGTTCATCTTTAATATGGCGAACGATTTCCTGGGTGCTGGCCAGCTGTGCGCCCGACGGCACAATGGCGGCGAATGCGGGTGAGACTGCACTGGCTACAATTAACGCAGTCAGCGTCTTGCGGAACGTTAGTTTCATCACCACTCCTTTACGCGAAAAAAATGGCGACCGCGAAGAGATTGTGTCGCCAGCAACGCTTGGCACTTTATCGCAAATTGCTGATTGATATATAGCTATTTCCCCGCAGGCTATTTACCGTTATGTTGAGGCTGGATTCCCGGTCACATTTTTTACCTTGAACGCCATAAGGCTTTTGGCGGTGTTGGAAGCATTTCAGAGAGGAACGTCATGTCGTCATACCATCCACGTCCGCTACGCGGCAAGCTGGACGCTGTCTGGCAACAATACGGGCAATCGGTTCTGGGCGCGCCACTGCTGTGGTTTCCGGCACCCGCCGCCGATGCCGAAAGCGGGCTGATTATCGCTGGCACGCACGGCGATGAGAATGCCGCGATTGCCACATTATCCGGTGCGATGCGTACCTTACCGGAGGCGCTGCGGCGTCATCACGTTGTTCTGGCGGTCAATCCCGATGGTTGTCAGTTGGGGTTGCGCGCCAACGCCAACGGCGTCGATCTCAACCGTAACTTCCCCGCCGCTAACTGGCAGCATGGCGACACGGTATATCGCTGGAACAGTGAAGCGGATGAACGTGATGTGGTGCTTTCAACCGGATCAGGTCCCTCTTCCGAACCGGAAACCCGCGCGCTGTGCCAGCTCATTCATCAGATTAAACCGCGCTGGGTGGTTTCGTGGCATGAACCGCTGGCCTGCATTGACGATCCGCACCACAGCGATTTAGCAAAGTGGCTGGCGCAGCAGACCGCGCTGCCGGTGGTGAGTAGCGTGGGTTATGCCACGCCGGGTTCGTTTGGTAGCTGGTGTGACGATCTCGGCCTGTTATGCATTACTGCCGAGATGCCGCCGATTTCGGTGGACGAAGCCACCGAAGTCTATCTGGAAGCGATGATCAATCTGCTGCGCTGGCAGCCAGCGGCTTAAGTACGCCGTGAGAGAAGTGCAGCGACGGTTCAACATCGGCCGCAAGCCAGGTTGGACCGTCAAGATCCGCGAACGTCGCGCGCGCCGTCAGCGGTAATGCCGCACGAATCGCCCGTGAGGTGCAGAGCATGCAGCCGAGCATAATGGCGAATCCCTGTTGCTGCGCCGCCTCTGCCAGCGCTAACGCTTCGGTTAATCCACCGGTTTTATCCAGCTTGATATTCACCATCTCATAGCGCCCTTTCAGCTGCGGCAGGCTTTCACGCGTGTGGCAGCTTTCATCGGCGCAGATTGGCAGCGGATGGATAAAGTTGCCCAGCGCGCTGTCTTCTGCGGCCGGCAGCGGCTGTTCCAGCATCGCGACATTGAGATCGGCCAGCAGCTGACAGCGTGCCGCCAGGCCTTCGGCATGCCAGGATTCGTTGGCATCGACAATCAAAGTCGCGTCCGGTACCGCGCTGCGTATCGCCACTAAACGTTCGCTAATTAGGTGATCGTCCATTTTGATCTTCAATAAACGCGCGCCATGTTGCCACAACGCCTGCGCGCTGCTGGCCATCGCATCAGGCGTGTCGATGCTGATGGTGTGCGCGGTAACAATCTCGTCGGCCAGTTGCACAGCGCACAATTGCACCAGGCTTTTGCCCTGCTGCTGTCGCGCTAAATCCCACAGTGCGCAGTCGATGGCGTTACGTGCCGCGCCCGCCGGTAACGCCTGTTGCAGCGCTTCACGCGTCATCCCGCTTTGCAACGCACTCAGCTGCGAGGCGATCTGCTTGAGCACCGACGCCTCGCTTTCACCGTAGCGCGCGTACGGCGTCGCTTCACCGACGCCTTTAACGCCATCCTGCTCGATCTCCACCACCACAACATGCGCCTCAGTGCGACTGCCGCGTGAAATAACAAACGGCGAATGTAACGGCCAGGCTTCCGGATAACTCTTCACTGTTCTCATTATTTCTCCTTAAATCCGTCGCTTAAATGCGAGCCGGCTCGATTATCGCCAGGAAATGCGCTCGTAAACCCTTAAAAATTATGTCATAAACAAGCGCTATACCTGTTCTGACGTTCCAAAAGTCAGATATTTCATCGTTAAAAAAGGAAATCGCATGTCTCAGACTGTTCACTTTCAGGGCAATCCGGTGCCGGTTGCAGGCCAGTTCCCACAAGTTGGCGAGCAAGCTAAACCTTTCAGCCTGGTCGCCAAAGATCTTGCTGACGTATCCCTGGCTAATTATGCAGGCAAACGCAAAGTTCTGAACATTTTCCCAAGCATTGATACTGGCGTGTGTGCGGCATCGGTGCGCAAGTTTAACGAGCGCTCAGGTGAAGCAGATAACACGGTCGTGCTGTGCATCTCTTCCGACCTGCCTTTTGCTCAGTCACGCTTCTGTGGCGCTGAGAACGTCAACAACGTGATCACGCTCTCTTCTCTGCGTGGCGCTGAGTTCAAAGAAAACTATGGCGTGGCGATTGCGGATGGCCCGCTGAAAGGCCTGACCGCGCGTGCCGTGGTGGTGCTGGATGAAAACGATAAAGTGATTTACAGCGAGCTGGTGAATGAAATCACCGAAGAGCCAAACTACGATGCGGCGCTGGCTGCGCTGGCTGCGCTGAAGTAACGTTAGTCCGCTGTTAAGGCGAAACAGAAGCACCGAATGATTAATTCTTCGGTGCTTTTTTATGCCCGCCTTCAACTCAGATCCCTATTCAACCCATTGATTTATCGTGATACGTAGCACTTCGTCCTGCATTGATGCATTTTTACTGTGATTCTTGTTACCCGTATCACATTAATCAAAAAACATAAAACCCGTAACAGATCCCGCAATTGTTCCCGTCCGCTTCGCTACCTATAACTAACCGTCAATTGCCCTTAAGCGATTCAAAGACAGGCGGGAATCTTTATGCAAGCAAGCTTATCCATTAAAGAAAAGTTCAGTTACGGCCTCGGCGATATGGCCAGCCATATCGCCATT
This sequence comes from Pantoea sp. CTOTU46764, assembly GCF_031974595.1. Lineage (NCBI taxonomy): Bacteria > Pseudomonadati > Pseudomonadota > Gammaproteobacteria > Enterobacterales > Erwiniaceae > Pantoea > Pantoea sp. CTOTU46764. The sequence continues at coordinate 24,933 of NZ_DALYOQ010000072.1, forward strand.
GATAACGTTATTATTTTTCTCACCTTTTACTACACCGATGTGGTGGGCCTGCCCGCGATCTTTGTCGGCACGCTGTTTTTACTGGCGCGCGTCGCCGATGCGGTGATCGATCCGGCGATGGGGATGGTGGCTGACCGAACCCGTTCACGCTGGGGCAAATTCCGTCCCTGGCTATTGATGCTCGCGGTACCGTTCGGCGTCAGTTGTATGCTGATTTATGCGGTGCCGGAAAGCCTGTCGCTCACCGGAAAGATGATTTACGCCGCCGTGACTTACAGCCTGATGATGCTGATGTATACCGCCATCAATATTCCTTACTGCTCGATGGGGGCGATTATCACTGCCGATGATAATCAGCGCATCTCCCTGCAATCATGGCGTTTCTTCCTGGCCACGCTGGGCGGCGCAATGTCCACTTTCCTGATGATCCCCCTCGCCACCTGGCTGGGCGGCGGTAACAAACTGGACGGTTACTTCGCGGCGATGTCGATTATGGCGACGCTGGCAACCTTGCTGTTCTTTATCTGCTTCCTCAACACCCGCGAACGTATCAATGCGCCCGCCAACCACGGCAACTTTCTCGCCGATTTACGCGATTTACTGCGTAACGATCAGTGGCGCGTGGTCGCATTGCTGGTGTTCTGCAATATCTCGTTCGGCGTGGTTAGACTCGGCGCGATGATGTACTACGTCACCTATTTTCTGGGTAATGCCAGCCTCTTCATGTGGCTGCTGGCAGCGCATATCATCGGCAAGAGCGTTGGTAGCGTGCTGGCAAAACTGCTAACGCGGCGCCTAAACAAGATCACCGCCTTTACCCTCAGCGCCATCACTGCCGGCGTGTTGAGTATCAGTATCGTGTTCCTGCCGGGATCGCTGGCGCTGTTAGTCGGCATGACGTTCATCGTCTCGAGCTTCTATCAGGTCACGACCACGCTGATGTGGGTGATGATGGCTGACGTGGTGGATTACGGTGAATATCGTCAGGGCAAGCGCCTCGATGGCACCGTCTTCTCCACGCTGCTCGCCGTATTGAAAATGGGCATGGCGGTCAGCGGCGCAATTGTCGGCTGGACGCTGGGTCTGAGCGGTTACGTTGCTCAGGCACCGCATCAGCAACCCGCCGCCATGATGGCCATCGTCGCGCTGTTTTCGGTGGTTCCCGGCCTGCTGTCGCTGTTAAGCGCATTGGCGATGCGCGGCTACAAACTTAACGATGTCACCATGCGCACCATCAATCAGAACAAAGTGTCAGCCCAACCGGCTGCAACGGCTTCCACCCTTTTACAACCACAGGAGTTGTCATGAGTGAATTACGCGCCGAATCGCAGCGTATTATCTGGACATTTGACCGTCAGACCCTGGTTATCGAACCCTGGGGCGCGCATAGCCTGCGAGTACGAGCCACCTGTCAGCCTGAACTGATCGACCATGACTGGGCGTTGTTATCGCCTGCGGCTTGCGAGGTGGAGATCAAGCAGGAGCATGAATCCCTCAGCCTGCGCAACGGGAATATCACCGCCACGTTGAATATTCGCGGCCAACTGGCTTTTTACAATCAGTACGGAGAACTGCTGCTGGAAGAGTTCTGGCGTCAGCGCAGCACCGTGGGCATCGGCGCCAGCGAAAAGAGTCAGGACAAATACATCAGCGCGCTGAAGCTGGATGCGCGCGCCTTTCGACCGATTCCGGGAGGGAAATATCAGCTCAGCGTGCGCTTTGAGGCGCGAGCGGAGGAGAAAATTTATGGCATGGGCCAGTATCAGCAGGATTGTCTCGATTTGAAAGGCTGCACGCTGGAGCTTGCGCAACGTAACTCGCAGGCCAGCGTGCCGTTTATGGTATCCAATCTCGGCTACGGTTTGCTGTGGCATAACCCGGCCATCGGCGAAGTGACTTTTGGTAAAAACGGCACACGCTGGCAGGCCGAAGTAACCGATCAGATGGATTACTGGATTACCGCAGGCGACACAC
>NZ_DALYOQ010000073.1:0-8495 GCF_031974595.1 Pantoea sp. CTOTU46764
GAAAAAGAAGCCGAAACGCTATGCGTTCCGGCATGATTAAGTCTTAACTGACGAGTATTACGCCATAAATGGCGACCCTACAAAACCACATCAAACACCGTAGGGTCGCCATTCATGGCGACCTGGCTACATCGTCACGTCGCGGTCAGCCACTTATTCACCGTTAAATCATCCAGCTGCGCCACTTTACCGTGCGCCACGTTACGCCCACGATGCAGCAGCAAGAAATAATCGGCGACGCGGCGCACAAACGACACGTGCTGCTCCAGCAGCAGAATGGTTAAACCATACTCACGGTTTAGCCGACGAATCAGATTGCCCATCTCCTCTTCCAGCCACGGCGACATCCCTTCCGTTGGCTCATCCAGAATCACCAGCTTGGGTTGCAGCACCAGCGCGCGCGCCAGTGCCAAATGTTGCTGTTGCTCCATCGGCAACTCGCCGCTGCGCTGATGGCGCAATGAATAGAGCGCTGGAAACAGATCAAATACCATTTCCGGAATAGCGCGGCTACGATCGTCCTGCGCCGCCATCAGGGCGATCAGCAGGTTATCCTCCACGCTCATCTGCGAGAAAATATGCCGTCCTTGCGGCACGTAACCAATGCCGGTGCGCGCGCGCAGCTCGGCCGGTTGCAGCAGCAAATCTTCCGGCGGCGCGCCATCTTCCTGCCAGGTCATTGAGCCGCTGTTAATCGGCAGGCGGCCCATAATGCAGTTCACCAACGTGGTTTTGCCCATGCCGGGGCTGCCCAGCACACCGGTGCAGGTGCCCGGCGGCAGATCGAGATCCACATCCCACAGAATGTGATTTTGACCGTAAAACTGATTCACCGAACGTAAACTCAGCATCTGACATCCTCCTTCCAGATTATTAGCCTGAATGCTCCCGCTCTGTGTCGTCTGGCATACAGTCGTGCACGATTGATGGACACCGCTGTCGTCGGCAAGCGCCGATATGGACTCGTCACTCCATATAGCAAACACTGCAATTCCCAGGCCAGGTTAGGAATTCAGGCCGTTCTGCGTCGCAAACCTGACAAATCAACCGCTAAAAGTTGAGAAATACTTAACAATTGCCGGCGGTGATAAATGAGCTGCACTTTGACGGTGCTAACGGCTTAACGTTTCTGGTGCATTTGATCGTTCGTAAGGCAATAACCTGGGAAATAAATGGCCTAAAGGCTGGCTTTTCTCCAGGTAAGGAGAGGTAAACCGGGAAAAAGAAGGGTTAATGCGACACGCAGGAGGAGAAAAATAAATGCGAAAAAATTTTTTTTCGCGCTTAAGAATGGGCGAGAGAAAATTATACACAGCCGATGGGCTCGGGGCTGGATTCACTTATCCACCATTACTGTGGATAACCTTGTGCATTAGCGACTGAAAACCGTGTGCAAGCGAGTAAATTCGCGGCCTTCATACATTATGATGAGAAACTGGGCTTTTGAGTCAATGTCAGTAAAAACAGTAGGTTAGTTAAAATCAAGCATGCGAATTATCTGGCTTGTCATCGGACTGCAATTTAATGACACTCTATTGACAAATGTTAAAAGCGTCCTCCGCTTGGGGATAACATTGCGCAACAAGCGCTTGCTGGCTGCCGCTTAAATTGCACTGAAGAAAATCCGCTTCAGATTCCATTATCGTGCAAGGTTACTGTAATTATGTCCAGTATTTTTTTCTGGCAAATTCGCCATAGCAGAGTAGAATTAGCAGCCTGCCCGCCGACTTCATCTGCTGGAACCGCTAAAACATGAGCAAAGTCTTTAAACTCAACTCCGCTTTCAAGCCTTCAGGCGATCAACCTGAGGCGATTCGCCGTCTCGAAGAGGGGCTGGAAGATGGACTCGCGCATCAAACGCTGTTGGGCGTGACGGGCTCAGGTAAAACCTTTACCGTGGCGAACGTGATTGCCGACCTTAACCGCCCGACCATGGTGCTGGCACCGAACAAAACCCTGGCGGCGCAGCTCTACGGCGAGATGAAAGAGTTTTTCCCGGATAACGCAGTGGAGTTTTTCGTCTCTTATTACGATTACTACCAGCCTGAAGCCTATGTGCCGAGTTCTGATACCTTTATCGAGAAAGATGCCTCGGTGAATGAGCACATTGAGCAGATGCGTCTGTCGGCGACCAAAGCGCTGCTGGAGCGTCGTGATGTGATTGTGGTGGCATCTGTTTCGGCGATCTACGGTCTGGGCGATCCCGATCTCTACCTGAAAATGATGCTGCACCTGACGCGCGGCATGATTATCGATCAGCGCAGCATTCTGCGTCGCCTGGCGGAACTGCAATATACCCGCAACGATCAAGCCTTCCAGCGCGGCACCTTCCGCGTGCGCGGCGAAGTGATCGATGTATTCCCGGCCGAATCCGATGACATCGCGCTGCGTATTGAGTTGTTCGATGAAGAAGTTGAAAGGCTGTCGCTGTTTGATCCGCTCACCGGTCAGATTGATTCTGTTATCCCACGCTTTACCGTCTATCCCAAAACGCACTACGTGACGCCGCGTGAGCGCATTCTTAAGGCGATGGAAGAGATCAAAGATGAGCTGGTGATCCGCCGCAAAGTGCTGCTGGAGAACAACAAGCTGCTTGAAGAGCAGCGTATTTCCCAGCGTACGCAGTTCGATCTCGAAATGATGAACGAGTTGGGTTACTGCTCCGGCATCGAAAACTACTCGCGCTATCTCTCCGGTCGCGGACCGGGCGAGCCGCCGCCGACTTTGTTTGACTATTTACCGGCGGATGGTTTGCTGGTAGTCGACGAATCGCACGTTACTATTCCGCAGATTGGCGGCATGTATCGTGGTGACCGCGCGCGTAAAGAGACGCTGGTGGAATACGGCTTCCGCCTGCCGTCGGCGCTGGATAACCGCCCGATGAAGTTTGAAGAGTTTGAAGCGGCCGCGCCGCAAACCATTTATGTGTCGGCCACGCCGGGCAATTACGAGCTGGAAAAATCGGGCAGCGAAGTGATCGATCAGCTGGTGCGCCCAACTGGCCTGCTGGATCCGGTGCTGGAAGTGCGTCCAGTGGCGACGCAGGTTGACGATTTGCTGTCGGAAATCCGCAAGCGTGTCGAAATCAACGAGCGCGTGCTGGTGACGGTACTGACCAAGCGTATGGCGGAAGATCTCACCGAATACCTTGTGGAGCACGGCGAGAAGGTACGCTATCTGCACTCGGATATCGATACCGTAGAACGTATGGAGATCATCCGCGATTTACGGCTCGGCGAATTTGATGTGCTGGTCGGCATCAACTTGCTGCGAGAAGGTCTGGATATGCCGGAAGTGTCGCTGGTAGCAATTCTCGATGCCGATAAAGAGGGCTTCCTGCGTTCCGAGCGTTCGCTGATTCAGACCATTGGCCGCGCCGCACGTAACATCAACGGCCGGGCGATTCTCTACGCCGACAAAATCACGCCGTCGATGGAGCGCGCGATGGGCGAAACCGAGCGTCGTCGCGAGAAGCAGCAAAAATACAACGAAGAAAACGGTATCGTGCCGCAAGGGCTTAACAAGAAGATCACCGATATTCTTGAGCTCGGTAAAAACGTGGTGAAAACGCGCGGCAAAGGCAAAACCGCGTCACGCACTGCGGCAGAAGCCGAAGCTAACTATATGGCGCTTACGCCGCAGGCGATGCAGAAGAAGATTCACGAGCTGGAAGGGCAGATGCAGCAACACGCGCAGAACCTGGAGTTCGAAGAAGCCGCCAGCGTGCGCGATCAGTTACATCAACTGCGTGAGCTGTTTATTGCGGCTTCGTGATGGTAGTAACCAGGTCGCCATAATCGTAATGGTTGTAACCAGGTCGCCATAAATGGCGACCCTACACGGCCTGAATGGCGTGTTCCAGCGCGATGCGCAGCAGCTGGCGGTCGTGGCGATATTTGATGTCGGCGGCTTCCAGCGGTTCGCGAATGATTAAGCGCTCTTCCACGCCGCGAATATCGGCGGCTGGACTGACTACCACCGCATCAATCACCCGCTTGCCAATCGCTTTCTCCATGATCGCCAATTTATCGGCCACATTCAGGCTGGCTGCCGCCGGGCTCAGTTCGCGGCCCAGATTACCAATAAACACCATGGTGGCAGGTGTACGACGCAGCGCGCGCGCCATATCTTCCATCAGCAGAATCGGCATCAGGCTGGTGTAGAAGCTGCCGGGGCCAATCAGAATCAAATCCGCTTCGCCAATCGCCTCGATGGCTTCACGGGTTGGCAACACATTCGGATGTAACATCAACTCTTCGGGCGGCTGCTTCATCTCATCAATCGCGGTTTCGCCGTACACCATGTTGCCTTCGCCATCCTGCGCCACCAGATCAACCGGCTGTTCCGACATCGGAATCAGAAACGCATCAACCTTAAGCAGATTGCGAATGATATTGATGGCTTCCAGCGGACGTACGCTCAGGTGATCAAGCGCCTTCAGCATCAGGTTGCCGAGGTTGTGTCCGGCCAGCTCGCCATTGCCGGTGAAGCGATACTCAAACATCGCGGTGGCGACGCTCGGTTCGGTGATCAACTGATTGATGCAGTTGCGCATATCGCCCCACGCAATGCCGCCTTCCGAGCGGCGAATGCGGCCGGTGGATCCGCCGTTATCGGTGGTGGTGACAATGCCGGTTAAGCGCGAGCCTAACGGTGCCAGCGCCGACATCACGCGGCCCAAACCGTGTCCGCCACCTAATGCCACTACGCGGTCCAAATCTGCCAGGGTTCGATTCATGTTTCTCCTTTGTCACTGACGTCCTCGCGTTGAGGCGTAGTTGAACTGATGTGCATCAATATCTGTGATGCATTTTACCGTATCCTGTCGCGAAAATACGGTGAAAAATACGTTATACATCAAGCTATATAGCGAAATTCACTGATGGATGCGAATCGCTAATCGCGCTACCATTCGTTTTAACCGTGTTGTCCATAATGACAACAAACTCCCAAGCCTGGTTTCCTAAGTCGTTAACGATATGGAAGGCAGGCCGCAGCCTTGAGCTGCCAGGGTGCAGAAAGAAATGACTGCATCTCCCGACTTTGGAAAGGTGTTCAGGTGCCACAATTTACAGATGCCTACGCGCGCAGCTTTTACTATCTGCGCCTGTCGGTCACGGATGTGTGTAACTTCCGTTGTACCTACTGCTTGCCGAATGGCTACAAGCCGAACGGTTCGAACAATAAAAGCTTTCTCTCGCTGGATGAGATTCGTCGCGTGACGCGTGCCTTTGCGGCTGCGGGCACGGAAAAAGTGCGCCTGACGGGCGGCGAACCTTCTATGCGTCGCGATTTCACCGACATCATCGCCGCCGTGCGTGAAAATGCCGCTATTCGCCAGATCGCGATGACCACCAACGGTTACCGCATGGCGCGTGACGTACGTGCCTGGCGCGCCGCCGGTCTCACCCATATTAACGTTAGCGTCGACAGCCTCGACGCACGCCAGTTTCACGCCATTACCGGCCAGGACAAATTTGCCGAGGTGATGGCGGGAATCGACGCCGCCTTTGATGCCGGTTTCGAGAAAGTGAAAGTGAACAGCGTGCTGATGCGCGATGTGAACAGCCACAGTCTCAGCACCTTTCTTGAGTGGCTGCGCCTGCGACCGATTCAACTGCGCTTTATCGAACTGATGGAAACCGGCGAAGGCAGCGATCTGTTCCGCCGTCATCACATCTCGGGTGAAGTGATCCGCGATCAGCTGATCATGCAAGGCTGGCAACGCCAGCCGCGCGGTCGCAGCGACGGCCCAGCGCAGGTGTTCCGTCATCCCGATTATCAGGGCGAAGTGGGCCTGATCATGCCGTACGAGAAAGATTTCTGTGCCAGCTGCAACCGCCTGCGCGTCTCGGCGCTGGGCAATTTGCATCTGTGCCTGTTTGGCGATGGCGGCGTGTCGCTGCGCGATCTGCTGGCCTCTGACGATCAGCAAGACGAGTTGCAGGCGCGCATTGCGCACAGCCTTGGACAGAAAAAGCAGACGCATTTCCTGCATCAGGGCAACACCGGCATCACGCAAAATCTCTCCTTTATTGGTGGCTAAACACAGGAGTTACGGCCATGGGTAAACCTTCCGGCGAATTTGTCGCCTTAAATGTGGCGGTGATGACCGTCTCGGATAGCCGCGATGCCAGCAATGACACATCGGGCGATTATCTGCGTGAAGCGCTGGCGGAAGCCGGGCATCAGGTGGTTGATCGCGCGATTGTGCCAGATAACCGCTATCGCATTCGCGCCACGGTGTCGCGCTGGATCGCCAGCGACGATGTGCAAGTGGTGATCGTGAACGGCGGCACCGGTTTCAACAGCAAAAACAGCACGCCAGAAGCGTTGCTGCCGCTACTGGACCGTGAAATCGAGGGCTTTGGCGAGCTGTTCCGCATGATCTCCTATGAAGAGATCGGCAGCTCGACGCTGCAGTCGCGCGCGGTGGCCGGATTAGCCAATCAGACGCTGATTTTTGCCGTGCCGGGATCGACCAACGCCTGCCGCAGCGCCTGGGAACGCATTATTGAAGATCAGCTGGATGCACGTACGCGTCCGTGTAATTTCGTTTCACATTTGAAGAAGTTGTAAGCATGTCATCGTTAACTCATATCAATGCCGCTGGCGAAGCCCACATGGTGGATGTCTCCGGCAAAACCGAAACGGTACGCGAAGCGCAGGCCGAAGCGCTGGTGCTGATGAGCGCCGAAACGCTGCAGATGATTATTGACGGCAGCCATCATAAAGGTGACGTGTTCGCCACCGCGCGCATCGCCGGTATTCAGGCAGCAAAACGTACCTGGGAACTGATTCCGCTCTGTCATCCGCTGATGCTGAGCAAAGTGGAAGTCAGTTTGATTGCTGAACCCGAGCACAATCGCGTGCGCGTTACTTCGCTGTGTCGTCTGACCGGCAAAACCGGCGTCGAGATGGAAGCGTTGACGGCGGCCTCCGTCGCGGCGCTGACCATCTATGACATGTGCAAAGCGGTGCAAAAAGACATCGTCATCGACCAGCTGCGTTTGCTGACTAAAAGCGGCGGCAAGTCCGGCGATTTCAAGGCGGTGAGCCATGATTAAGGTGCTGTTTTTTGCTCAGGTGCGTGAATTGACCGGCACCAGCTCACTGGATTTGGCTCCAGAATATGAGGACGTCGCGACATTGCGCGCGGCATTAGCGGAGAAGGGCGAACGCTGGGCGCTGGCGCTGGAATCCGGCAAGCTGCTGGCGGCGGTTAACCAAACGCTGGTGCCAATGACGCATCCGCTACGTGCCGGTGATGAAGTGGCCTTTTTCCCGCCGGTGACCGGAGGCTGATGATGGAAACGCGGATTCGTGTCGGATCAGAACCTTTCAACGTCGGCGAGGAGTACGGAAAACTCGCCGCCCATGACAGCGATGGCGCGGTCGTCACCTTTACCGGCAAAGTGCGCAATCACAATCTCGGTACCAGCGTGGCGGCCTTGACGCTGGAGCACTATCCCGGCATGACGGAAAAAGCGCTGGCCGATATCGTTGAAGATGCGCGTCAACGCTGGGCGCTGCAGCAGGTCACGGTGATTCATCGCGTTGGCGAACTTTTCCCCGGCGATGAAATTGTGTTTGTGGGCGTCAGCAGCGCGCATCGGGGCAGCGCCTTCGCTGCCACTGAGTTCATCATGGATTACCTGAAAACCCGCGCACCGTTCTGGAAGCGTGAAGCCACCGCTGCAGGCGATCGCTGGGTCGATGCCCGCGACAGCGATCATCAGGCTGCTGAGCGCTGGAGCTAGCGCGCAAAATCCTCCGGCTCCGATAGCGGCAGGCCACTGAAAACGTTAAGGTACGGTTTTTGTTGGCGTCAGGGAGCAGGATGAACACGAGCAAGATGATGAAAGGCGCAGCATTGCTGGCTGCGCTGGTACTGGTTGGTTGTAGCACTAAAAAAGAGCCGCAGGCGCCTGCGCGTCAGCCCGCCGATGTGAAAAGCCAAATCCAGCAGTTGTTGCCCAGCGACGTGAAGCAAAAATCCGCTTGGGCCGACGACATCTATACCGCGTTCCGCGTGCAGCAAATCGATGCCAGCGTCAGCAACATCTGCGCGGTCATTGCCGTCACCGATCAGGAATCCAACTTCAGTGCTGATGCGGAAGTGCCGGGCTTGCCGAAAATCGCCTGGGGCGAAATTGATCGCCGCGCCGCCAAAGTGCACGTTCCGGCATTTCTGGTGCGCACCGCACTGTTAATCAAATCGCCGAACGGTGAAAGCTATGCCGTGCGTCTGGATAAAGTGCGCAGCGAGAAAGAGCTGAGCGCCATCTTTGATGATTTTATCGATATGGTGCCGATGGGGCAGAAGCTGTTTGGCAATCTTAACCCGATTCATACTGGCGGGCCGATGCAGGTCAGCATTGAGTTTGCGGAAGCGCACGCCAAAGGCTATCCGTATGCGGTTGACGGCTCGATTCGTCGAGAAGTCTTCACGCGTCGCGGTGGTATCTATTTCGGCACGCTGCATCTGCTTGGCT